>CAXMTM010000359.1:0-2325 GCA_964196385.1 Arenicellales bacterium | reverse complement strand
CGGCGCCGATGAGTTTTTCGTAGTCAGTGGCTATCAGGGCCCGTTGCTCAGGGCGCACCTCGACCGGGTTTCCGCGCGTGACGAAGTACCCGTTCACCACATCGTCAACGATCGTTGGCGAGAGCCCAACGGGGTGTCCGTGCTGCAAGCGAAACCGGTTCTGGATCAGCCTTTCATATTGCTGATGTCGGATCACTTGTTTGATCCGGATATCATAAAGGACCTGCTGACACAGGTGCTGCCCGGGGACGGTGTGATTCTCGCCACGGATTCAAATCTTCGCAACCCGTTGGTTGATCTCGACGACGTTACCCGGGTCTGTCAGGACAACGGGGTTATCCGTGAGATCGGCAAAGGCCTGTCACGTTACAACGCTTTCGACACCGGCATATTCTTATGCACACCGGCCTTGTTCGATGCCCTGGAACAGAGCATGGAGCGGGACGGGGAGGCGAGCCTGTCAGGCGGTATGCGGGTGTTGGCCGAGTCGGGCCGGGCGTTGAGCCGGGACATTGACAATCGGTTCTGGCTGGACGTTGATGATTCCAGGACCTACGTCAAAGCTGAAGTGGCCCTGGAACAGATGGAAAAGGACCTCGAAGTGGAGAATTGAGCGGTAATAATATCATCCTGTTTACGGATTTCGGCACCGGTGATATCAAGAGAGTGGTTTTCTGGACACGCACTAAATAAATTCGCGCACTGTTTTGGAGATCCATGACAGTCTGCATGGTCATGGCTTCAAGGTAATAAACTAATCAATTCCCCGATTTCAATACAATTCGGGTGTTGTCTGGTACGATGTATGTACCATTAATACAAATGAATGTGACCCCTATTCCAACCGTCCCGCTCAGTGCCCGCATCGATAAATCGATAAAAGACGACTTGCTGGAGGTTTGTAAATTTACCAGTCGCTCACAGTCGTATCACACACAACGGGCTCTGGCCGAATACGTCGCTCGTGATGTATAGCCTGAGTAGTGAGCGTGTGGAAATATTGCGCGTGATCCACGCGTCACGAATGTGGCCGGAGGAAATTCAATGATTAAGCAGCTGACGTACAACCGCGACTGCTTCTGAAACCCCGGCAGGTTCGGGCCGGGCCGACAAGGGATCGTCGTTCAACAGGTCCAATACGTCTTCGACGAATTCACTGTTGCGCAGGCGCCTGGGAGTAAGTTCCTTGCACAAGGATTGTTGCTTCAACCACTGGACAAGATAATGTTCTTCCGGCCAGTCCGGGCGGAGAATATACAATACTGGTTTACCCATACAAGCTGCTTCCGTAAAACTGCCATAGCCTGGTTTTCCGATAAGCAGATCGCAGCTTGCCAGCAGGTCGAGGAAGGGCAGGCCAAGATCCTCGAACACGGCCACGTTCGGGTGGTTCGTCTCCTCACCGCGCGATACCAGCCAGCATATGTCGTCCAGTTCCGGCCAGTCGATGGACAACTGCAAATCATGGCCTCCCATTGCAACCAGTACCAGCTTACGGTTCGGATCGATATCCAGTTGGCTGCATATTTCAGCTTTTCGGTCTGTTCCGGATTCCGCTATGGGCCCGACTTGCCGGGTATTGGCGAGTTCGCTCATGGGCATGCAGGGCGTAGGTTTCAGGAATACTGCGGCACTCTGATAAGCGGCGGTCATTTGTTCGTGTACCCGGCCAAACTCCCGGTTGTGGCGGCAGTAGTAGTGATATATGTCCGCCCAGTTCAGAGAGCAAATCGCAACGGCTGGTAAACCCTGATGTTTTGCCGCAGCCAGGCTCAGGCAGGACACGTTGGACAGTACCAGGTCGCAATCCAGCAACTTGAGTGTACCGGCATAATCCCGTATACGCTCATTCCAGTTGTCGTGGAGCCGCCGATAAGTGTCCGCGGTTTCATTAACCCGAACCGAGAGATCGGGGTCCATCGCCACGCCGGAGTCAATGACGGAATGCTGGTAGGTGAATGGACCGCGGATGCGGGTGCGTAATCGCTCCCGGGGCAGCCCGCTGATGATAGTAAGACGAAGCTCCGGTATGTCCCGGCAGAGCCGGTTCAGGACCGGTGCGGAGATGGACAGGTGACCGAATCCGTGCCCCGATACGGTGGCGACGATATGGGGCACTTACTTCCGCTTTGGGATATACAGATCCGTGATGGTGCCTTCGTAAGCTTCGGCTGAAAATGCGACGGTTTCTGACAGGGTCGGATGCGGGTGGATGGTCAAGCCGATATCCTCCGCTGCGCAATCCATCTCTATGGCCAACGCCGCCTCGGCAATGAGATCCCCCGCGTGGGCGCCGACTATTCCGGCGCCGATTATCTTTTTGGT
>CAXMTM010000358.1:0-17183 GCA_964196385.1 Arenicellales bacterium | reverse complement strand
TTACTGGAATCCGCGCTGGAAGCGGGAGTTTCCGCCGCGGGTGTCAATATTTCACTTCTTGGGCCCATGCCTACCCCTGGAATCGCATATCTAACCCGTACGTCGCGAGCGGCCGCCGGTATTGTCATCAGTGCTTCACACAACCCCTATTACGACAATGGCATTAAATTTTTCTCTGACCAGGGCGTGAAGCTGCCGGATCACGTTGAACTGGAAATTGAGAGGAAAATGGAGGAACCCATTAAAGTGGTGGACTCCATCCGGTTGGGTAAGGCCACGCGCTTTTCCGACGCGGCCGGCCGCTATATCGAATTCTGCAAATCGGTTGTGTCCGGCACTTTTTCGTTGACAGGGATGAAAATCGTCGTTGATTGCGCCAATGGCGCGGCCTACCACATTGCACCGAGTGTTTTCAGTGAACTGGGGGCGGACGTGGTGGCCACGGCCGACAAACCGGATGGGTTAAACATCAACGAGAACTGCGGTTCCACCGATTTGAAACAGTTGACCGGAGCCGTGCTCGATAACGGGGCGGACCTGGGCATTGCCCTGGACGGCGACGGGGATCGAGTGATCATGGTGGACGAGCGGGGAGAATCCGTGGATGGTGATCGGATCCTGCATGTGCTGGCCATGTACATGAAGCGCGAAGGGCGCCTGACCGGGGGGGTGGTGGGGACACAGATGACCAATCTCGGTCTGGAAAAGGCCCTGCAAGCAGAAGAAATACCATTTTTACGGGCCAGGGTGGGTGACCGGCACGTAATGAGCCTGCTCAGGGAAAACGGCTGGACCCTGGGTGGAGAATCTTCGGGGCACATCATATGCCTCGACAAATGTACCACGGGAGACGGCATCGTTGCTGCACTTCAGGTGTTGCAGGCAATGCTGGACCAACGCCTGTCCCTGCACCAGATCAAGCAAGGTATGCGGATATATCCCCAGGTCCTGATCAACGTGCGCTTGACGGGCGGCGAAATCATGAGAGCAAGCAGCCTCGACAAGTGCGAATCCATATGCCATGCAGTGCAGAAAGCCCGGTCGGAGCTTGGCAGTGGTGGCCGGGTGCTACTGAGGCCTTCCGGCACTGAACCCGTGATCCGGGTTATGGTCGAGGGCGAGGACGAGCAACAGGTTTCCCGAATTGGCCAGGACCTGGCCGAAGTGGTCAGGTCCGCGGCGATCTAGCCTCCATTTCTCGCCGGGTGGCGAGATGATCGCGCAGAGATTTGGATTCACAAGGCATTTGCTGAAGGCATGGAATATCATTGCGACTGAAGTAGCGCCTTGCGGATTCAAAGATCAAGCGAGGGCTCGTCAATCTGGTGAGAAATGGGAGCTCCTGACCCGTTGTAATTAGCGTCCGTGATGGGTAACATCGCGCCCTCTTTTTGACCATCGCCATTAGCCTGACACATTAATGCGCCGCCCAATCGTTGCCGGAAACTGGAAAATGAACGGAAGCCGGGCCATGGCTGTGGATTTGGTCGCCGGAATATTGTCCGGTGTGGATAATGAATGCAGCGCGGAAGTGGTCATTTGCCCGCCGTTTGTGACGATTTCCACGGTTTCCGATCAACTTGCCGGCAGCGCACTGAAGTGGGGTGGACAGGATCTGGATGTCAATAATCCGGGTGCATACACCGGCGCCGTCGCGGCGGAGATGCTCAAAGACCTGGATTGCCACTATTGCATCGTGGGTCATTCGGAACGGCGCAGCCTGTACGGCGAAAGCGACGACCTGGTCGCCGGGAAATTCGCCCGGGCGCAGCAATGTGGGTTGACCCCGATTCTATGTATTGGCGAAACCCTGGATGAGCGGGACGGTGGGCGGACGGAAGCCGTTCTCAAACGTCAACTCGATGCCGTTATCGGATCATGCGGTATCGAGAGCTTTGCTGATTCGGTGTTGGCTTACGAGCCGGTGTGGGCCATAGGTACCGGTAAAACGGCTTCCCCGGAGCAGGCCCAGCAGGTACACGCATTTCTGAGAAACAGATTGTCCGTGCTCGACGCGGATGTCGCCCGGAATCTGCGCATCCTGTATGGCGGCAGTGTAAAAGCGGACAATGCCCGGGAACTGTTCGATCAACCCGATGTGGACGGGGGGTTGATCGGTGGCGCATCGTTGAACGCAGGTGAATTTGTGGCGATTTGTCGCGCCGCTGACGACTAAACGAAGAGTAAAATTAAATAGAGTAATAATTAGATGACGAGTGTTTTGTTAGTGATTCACGTTTTGGCTGCGGTGGCCATAATCGTGCTCGTATTAATGCAACAGGGGCGCGGTGCAGATATGGGTGCAGCGTTCGGTGGTGGGTCGCAGACCTTGTTTGGGTCTCGTGGCTCGGCAAATTTTCTGAGCCGCATCACGGGATTGCTGGCCGCCGTGTTTTTCGTGACCAGCCTGACCCTGGCTTATATGTACAGTAAAAGCAGTCAGCCGCAAAGCGTTACGGACCAGGTCGCAACACAGCCCGCGCAAAGCCAGAGTCAGGACCTGGACCAGAAACAGGACGATATGCCGCAAGTGCCCGGTGCAGATGAAGCACAGGAGCCTGCAAGCGATGTGCCGGCTGCCCCTGAGCCCGAGAAAAATTAAAGAGTTTCCGTGAAACTCTTGCCGAAGTGGTGGAACTGGTAGACACGCCGTCTTGAGGGGGCGGTGGCGCAAGCCGTGCCGGTTCGAGTCCGGCCTTCGGCACCAATTTTAAGGTTTCGTGTTGTTGCCATAACCGTTTAAAATGCAAGCGCTGTCTTGACTTGGTCATGCACCGAGCCTAGACTTCACGGGGGCATTCTATAGATACAAATCGGTTTCATTTTACCGTGGGCTGTGGTTTTTCTGGAATTTTCTGGATCGAAAAATAAAGAATGTTATCCAACTATGTTCCCCTCCTGATTTTTCTCATCGTCGGGGCGTTTTTAGGCTGCCTGCTCCTGATCCTGGGGCGCGTGCTCGGACCCCACCGTCCGGACAAAGAAAAACTTTCTCCTTACGAATGCGGCTTCGAGGCATTCGAGGACACCCGCATGAAATTCGATGTGCGCTACTACCTGGTCGCCATCCTGTTCATCATATTTGATCTCGAGATCGCCTTCCTTTTTCCGTGGGCAATCGTGCTGGATAATATCGGGGTGTTCGGATTTTGGGCAATGATGCTATTTCTGGCGATTCTAGTGGTCGGATTCATCTACGAGTGGATGAAGGGCGCTCTGGAATGGGAATAGGCAAGGAGTGGGAGTAGACAGGCAGTGGGAATAGTCAATGCATGTGAATAACCAACGAGTTTACCGGGGCGAGGCAATAATTGGCTATTGAGGGACATTTGGAAAAAGGTTGGGTCACCACCAACCTCGACTCCCTGATCAACTGGACCCGCACCGGTTCCATGTGGCCGATGACTTTCGGTCTGGCGTGCTGCGCGGTGGAAATGATGCAAGCCGGCGCGTCGCGCTACGATCTGGACCGTTTTGGAATACTGTTCAGACCCAGTCCCCGCCAGTCGGACGTCATGATCGTGGCCGGTACCCTGACCAACAAGATGGCGCCGGCACTGCGCAAGGTCTATGATCAGATGGCTGAGCCCAGGTGGGTTATTTCCATGGGGTCCTGTGCCAACGGTGGTGGTTATTACCACTACTCTTACGCAGTGGTCCGGGGCTGCGATCGTATCGTTCCCGTCGATGTGTATGTCCCGGGTTGTCCGCCCACCGCGGAAGCTCTTTTATACGGCATTCTTCAGTTACAAAAGAAGATTCGTCGAACCAATACCATCGCCCGGTAGGAGCATCGGTTGGCAAGAAACGATGTTATCCTGGCGGAAGCCAAACAATGCTTCGGCAGCGACCTGTTGGATGCACGCGTCTACAGAGGTGAACTCACACTCAAGGTCGAGTCTGTTGCAATATCGCGTGTGTGCACAGAGCTTCGCGACAATTCCGTTTTCGGGTTCGAACAACTGATCGATCTGTGCGGGGTTGATTACCTGGAGTTCGGGTCCGAAAGCCCCGACGCCGGCCCCAAATCCGACGATGACCTACCCCGCTTTGCGGTTGTCTATCATCTGCTGTCGATCGCAAATAACCAGCGCCTGCGTGTGCGCGCTTTCCTGGGCGAGGATCAACCCCTGATCGAGTCGGTGGTTCCGATCTGGCGGGTGGCCGACTGGTTCGAGCGCGAGACGTTTGATTTGTTCGGCATAATTTTCGAAGGCCATACGGACCTGCGGCGCATACTGACGGACTATGGCTTTATCGGTCACCCGTTTCGCAAGGATTTCCCACTTAGCGGACGGGTGGAGATGCGCTACGACCCGGACAAGGGCAGGGTCATCTATCAACCGGTGACCATCGAACCGCGCACACTAGTACCCAAAGTGATACGGGAGGAGGGCTTCGGTGACCGAAATCCGTAACTACACCATGAACTTTGGCCCCCAGCACCCGGCAGCGCACGGCGTGTTGCGCCTGGTTCTGGAAATGGACGGCGAAGTCATCCAGCGGGTCGATCCCCACATCGGATTGTTGCACCGGGGCACCGAGAAACTTGCCGAGAGCAAGCCCTACAACCAGAGCATCGGTTACATGGACCGGCTCGATTACGTATCCATGATGTGTAGCGAGCATGCTTATGTTCGGGCCATAGAACGGCTGCTGGACGTAGAGGTGCCCGTCAGGGCCCAGTTCATTCGCACCATGTTCGATGAAATTACGCGAATTTTGAACCACCTGCTGTGGCTCGGCGCCCACGCACTGGATGTAGGTGCAATGACCGTGTTTTTGTACGCGTTCAGGGAGCGCGAAGATCTGATGGATTGCTATGAGGCGGCGTCCGGCGCCAGGCTGCACGCTACCTATTACCGGCCCGGGGGCGTATACCGGGATCTGCCAGACAGCATGCCCCAGTACGAGACCTCAAAGTGGCACGACCAGAGCGACGTGGACAGTATGAACGAGGCGCGGCAGGGGTCACTGCTCGATTTTATCCAGGATTTCACCGAACGGTTTCCTGGAAAGATAGACGAATACGAAACCCTTCTGACCGACAACCGGATCTGGAAGCAGCGCACGGTGGGGATCGGCGTGGTGTCGGTGGAGCGGGCATTGCAACTGGGATTTTCCGGACCCATGTTGCGCGGTTCGGGTGTGGAATGGGACCTTAGAAAAAAACAACCCTATGCCATGTATGACCAGGTTGATTTCGATATCCCGGTGGGGACCAACGGCGACAGTTACGACCGCTATCTGGTCCGCATCGAGGAGATGCGCCAGTCAAACCGGATCATCCGCCAGTGTGTGGAGTGGTTGAGGCAGAACCCGGGCCCCGTTATCAGCGACAATCACAAGATCACTCCGCCCTCTCGCGGTGACATGAAGGCTGGTATGGAGTCACTCATCCATCATTTCAAATTATTCACCGAAGGGTACTGTGTCAGTGCAGGCGAGGTGTATGCGGCCGTCGAGGCGCCCAAGGGCGAGTTCGGAATCTATATGGTGTCCGATGGTGCAAACAAACCTTACCGGGTCAAGATCCGTGCGCCGGGATTCGCACATATTTCCTCGCTTGACGAGATGTGCCGGGGCCACATGCTGGCGGATCTGGTTGCGGTAATCGGCAGCCAGGACATCGTCTTCGGTGAAATAGACAGATAAGGTACCGGCTAGCGATGGAACCCAGTTTGCTGACAGATCATGCAGAGAGCGAAATCGATCGTGAAATCGCCAAGTATCCGTCCGAGCAAAAGCAGGCCGCGGTGATGGCTGCGCTGAGCATCGCACAGCGTGAAAAAGGCTGGCTGAGTGAAGCCACGCTTGATTACGTGGCGCGCAGACTGGAGATCCCTCCGATTCGGGTCACGGAGGTGGCCACGTTCTATGCCATGTACGATCTGGTCCCGGTGGGACGGCACAAAATTTCCCTGTGTACCAATATATCGTGCATGTTGCGGGGGTCGGACAGTATAGCGGAATACCTCGAAAACAAACTGAACATAAAACCGGGTCAGACCACCGGGGACGGGAAGTTCACGCTCAAGGAGGTCGAGTGCCTGGCGGCTTGCGGCGGCGCGCCCATGATGCAGGTGGACGAAATCTACTACGAAAACCTGACGCCTCAGCGCGTCGATGAAATCCTGGACGAAATGGAGTAGATCATGCCGGAAGTTCGAGTCTGTTTACCGGATCCGGGTGTGCAAGAACCCTGGACGCTGCACAGCTACAAAAATGCGGAAGGTTACAGCGCCTGGGAACGGATCATCCGGGAACAGGTCCCCCAGGACAGCATTATCGATGAAATCAAGGCTTCTTCTCTGCGTGGCCGGGGTGGAGCCGGATTCCCCACCGGGCTGAAAATGAGTTTCATGCCCAACAAGTCACCCGGTCAGAAGTACCTGGTGTGCAATTCCGACGAGGGTGAACCGGGCACCTTCAAGGACCGGGACATCCTGCGTTACAACCCGCACGCCCTCATAGAGGGTATGGCCATCGCCAGCTATGCCATGGGAGTAAACGTGGCTTACAACTATATCCGGGGTGAGTTCACGGAGCCCATCGGACGTTTCCAGGGAGCTCTGGAGGAAGCCCGTGAAGCCGGGTTGCTGGGCCGGAACGTATTGGGGTCGAATATCGATATCGACATAGAAGTGCACCGCGGCGCCGGCGCTTACATCTGTGGTGAGGAAACCGCGCTGCTGGAATCACTGGAAGGCAAGAAAGGCCAACCCAGATTTAAACCGCCGTTTCCAGCGCAGTTCGGTTTATTTGGGAAACCGACGACTGTCAATAACACCGAGTCTCTGGCCTCTATTCCAACCATCATGCGCAAGGGTGCGCAGTGGTTTCTCGAGCAGGGCCTGCCCAATAACGGCGGCACCAAATTATTTTCCGTATCCGGACACGTCAATAAGCCCGGTAATTTTGAAGTCCCACTGGGCACACCGTTTGCCGAACTGCTGGAGATGGCCGGTGGTGTGTGGAAAGATAAAAAGCTGAAGGCAGTCATCCCCGGCGGGTCCTCGGTGCCGGTTATGCCCGCGGAGTCGATCATGAACTGCAATATGGACTATGACTCCCTGGCCAGGGCGGGTTCGGCGCTGGGAGCCGGTTCGGTGATCGTGATGGACGAGGACACCTGTATGGTACGGATTCTGGAACGCCTGGCCTGGTTTTATCACGAAGAGTCCTGCGGCCAGTGCACGCCCTGTCGTGAGGGCACGGGCTGGATGTATCGCATGATCCACCGTATTCGCACCGGCAAAGGTCGTGCGCAGGATCTCGAACTCCTGCTCGATACCGCCAACCGAATCGAAGGCCGCACGATCTGTGCGCTGGGTGACGCCGCCGCATGGCCGGTGCAGAGTTTTCTCAAGCACTTTGGTGACGAGTTCGAGGCCATGATCGAACAGGCTGCCAACAGCCGGGCAGCTGCGTAAACAGCCATGGCCACGATCGAAATAGACGGAAAAACCCTGGACATCGAAGCGGGCAAGATGATTATCGAGGCCGCCGATGCGGCCGGCATCTTTATACCCCGGTTTTGTTATCACCGGAAACTGTCCATTGCAGCCAACTGCCGCATGTGCCTGGTGGAGGTGGAGAAGGCACCGAAGCCGTTGCCGGCCTGCGCCACACCGGTGACTGACGGGATGAAAGTGTTCACCTCATCCGCGCTGGCTGTGGCTGCACAAAAAGGCACCATGGAGTTCCTGCTCATCAACCACCCCCTGGACTGCCCGGTATGCGATCAGGGTGGGGAGTGCCCGCTGCAGGACCAGGCTCTTGGCTACGGCAAGGATGTGTCCCGCTTCGCGGAAAAAAAACGCGTCGTCGAAGACAAGGACATCGGTCCGCTGATCGAAACCGAGATGACCCGCTGTATACACTGCACCCGCTGTGTGCGTTTCGGACAGGAAGTGGCGGGTGTCATGGAACTGGGTATGATCGGCCGAGGCGAACACGTGGAGATCGGCACCGTGGTGGGCCAAACCGTGGATTCGGAAGTTTCCGGCAATATGGTGGACTTGTGCCCGGTCGGAGCGCTGACCAACAAACCCTACAGGTTCACCGCACGGGTTTGGGAGTTGAGCAGTCACGACGGCATAAGCCCACACGATTGCGTCGGCGCCAATACCAATATTCAGTCCGTCACCGGCCGCGTGAAACGAATACTGCCGAGGGACAACGAGGCGGTCAACCAGTGTTGGTTGTCGGACCGCGACCGATATAGTTTCGAGGCGCTGAACAGTCCGGACCGACTGATCCGGCCACTGGTCCGGCGCGACGGGCAGTGGCATGAAACCGATTGGGAGTCTGCACTAAAGGAAGCGGTATCGGGATTGAAAGCCGTCATTGAGAACCACGGCCCGGATCAACTGGCTGCCCTGGCCGCGCCCACATCTACCCTGGAAGAATTCTACCTGCTGCAGAAATTGATGCGGGCCCTTGGCAGTCACAATGTGGATCACCGGCTACGCCAGCAGGATTTCAGAGACGACGACAAAGCATTTATGAGGCCCTGGCTGGGCTGCAGTATCGAGGAACTCGATGCGGCCAGGACTATTTTTCTGGTGGGATCCAATATCCGTAAAGAGCAGCCGTTGCTGGGCCTGCGCGTACGCAACGCGGCATTGAACGGCGCTACCATCGTGGCCATCAACCCGATGGACTATGCGTTTAATTTCGATCTTGCGCACAGTATTATTGCCGCACCTGCCGATCTCCCCGGGCGACTCGCTGCGGTGGTGAGCGCCGTGTACGACGGCACCGTCGTGCCGCCGGACGTGGCGGCCTGGTCGGGCGATGCAAACGACGAAACCGCCGCGGATATCGGACGGGTGCTGGCGGACGCCGGTGCGGACGCCGTTATAGTTCTGGGTAGCGCCGCGGGCAGTCATGCCGAAGCTTCCGTACTCAGGGCGCTCGTTCAGGCCATTTCACGTAAAACCGGTGCCAGGTGGGGCTGCCTGGGCGATGGCAACGGCGCTGCGGCGTGGGTGTCCTCATGTGTGCCCCACCGACGCTCCCACAGTGTGCTCTCCGTCGATCCTTCTGGCAGTAACGCAGCGGAGATGATTCGCAGTCCGCGCAGGGGTTATTTATTGCTGGGTGTGGAACCCGGCCTGGACTGTAGTGACGGCCGCGGGGCCACAGCGGCAATGACAGCCGCGGACTGTGTGGTCGCGTTATCGGTGTACGATATACGCCAGCATACCGACGCAGACGTCTTGTTGCCGGTCACGCCCTACAGCGAAACCTCGGGTAGTTACGTCAACTGCGAGGGACGACTGCAAAGCGTATCCGGCGCGGTGGCCCCCCTGGGTGAAGCCCGGCCGGCGTGGAAGGTCTTGCGTGTGCTCGGAAATTTGTTCGAATCGGCCGGGTTCGATTACATAACGTCCGAGGACGTCAAAAATGAGATCGGCTGGTCAGAGACTGTCGACCTGAATGATGTGCCGGAACTCGATGTGCCCGCTCCTGATGATGGCCGTGGTACGAAAGATGGACTGCAGCGCATAGGTGACGTCCCGTTGTACCGCACGGATGCATTGGTGCGGCGTGCCGGCGCGCTGCAATCTACACGGGACAATCCCCCGGCGGCGGCGCGATTGTGTCTCCGGGAGGCACGGAAAATGGGTGTAGGCGACGGTGACCGGGTCAGCGTCACGGCCCCGGCCGCTACGGTGTCTCTCCCTGTTTGTATAGACGAGACCGTACCCGCCGGGTGCATTTTTATCCCCGCCGGTTATGAAGCCACGGTGTCTCTGGGCAACTCATCCTCTGTCAGGGTCAACAAGGAATAATCGCGTGGACTGGTTTTTGCAAATCTGGTTCAGCATCCCTGAGTGGATCCAGATTACGGTGCTGAGCTTGCTCAAGATTGTCGCCATCCTGGTACCGTTGATTCTGGCGGTGGCCTACTTTACCTTCGCTGAGCGGAAAATCATCGGCTATATGCAGATGCGCGTGGGCCCCAACCGGGTCGGGCCGCGGGGGTGGCTGCAGCCTATCGCCGATACCGTGAAACTGATGTTCAAGGAAGCCCTGATCCCGTCCAAGGCAAATCCGATTCTGTTTTTAATGGCGCCGGTACTGGCCTTGACGCCCGCGGTGGCAGCGTGGGCGGTGATTCCATTCAGCGACCACATGGTGCTGGCGGATATCGATGCCGCCCTGCTCTACGTGCTGGCGCTCACCTCGATGGGTGTGTATGGCGTCATTATCGCGGGCTGGGCTTCCAACTCCAAGTACGCCTTTCTCGGCGGCATGCGTTCGGCGGCGCAGATCGTCGCCTACGAAATCGCCATGGGCTTCGCCCTGGTCGGTGTTTTGATGGCGGCGGGCAGCCTCAACTTCGGCGACATCGTGCGTGCCCAGGCAGGCGGAATTCACCAGTGGTACGTGTGGCCTCTGTTCCCCCTGTTCCTGGTTTATTTCATATCCGGCGTGGCCGAGACCAACCGGTCTCCTTTCGATGTTGCGGAAGGGGAATCGGAGATTGTGGCGGGATTTCACGTCGAGTACTCCGGAATGAATTTTGCGGTCTTCTTTCTGGCGGAATATGCCAACATGCTGCTGATATCAGCACTGACCTCGGTGATGTTTCTGGGCGGCTGGCAGCCGATGTTCGATTTTGCGCCATTTACCTGGATTCCACCTCTGTTCTGGTTCCTGGGTAAAATCGTGGTGGTGGCGTTCTTTTTCCTTTGGTTCCGGGCCACTTTCCCCCGCTATCGCTATGATCAGATCATGCGTCTGGGCTGGAAGGTCTTCATTCCTGTTACGCTGGTGTGGATCGCCGTTATCGGGATCTTCACCTTCCATACACCGTTCGGCCACTGGTTTCATTGATTATGGGCGCCTCTATTCAGCATTACATCAAGACCTTCTTATTATGGGAACTGGTCAAGGGCCTGCGGGTGACGGGCCGGCACCTGTTCTCGCGCAAGATCACCATACAGTATCCCGACGAAAAAACCCCCATGTCGCCGCGCTTCAGGGGACTGCACGCGTTGCGGCGATACCCGAACGGCGAGGAACGATGCATCGCCTGCAAGCTGTGTGAGGCCGTCTGTCCGGCGCTGGCCATCACCATCGAGTCGGAGGAAAGAGAGGATGGTTCGAGGCGGACGACCCGCTACGACATCGATCTGTTCAAATGTATCTACTGCGGATTCTGTGAAGAGGCGTGCCCGGTCGATTCGATCGTCGAGACCCACATCTACGAATTCCATTTCGAACACAAAGGTGAAAACATCATCACCAAGGACCAGTTGCTGGCGATCGGTGACAAGTATGAAAAAGAGATTGCCGCCGCCCGTGCCGAGGATGCACCCTACCGTTGATTGAATTGAACGTAAATAGTTTTAACCAAATCGCAACAGCATGAACTTCACTGGATAATATGGACTTCGTTGGTCTGGCATTCTATTTTTACGCCGCGGTACTGGTGTTCGCGGCCGCCATGGTGGTAACTATCCGCAACCCCGTAAAATCGGCGTTGTTTCTTGTTCTCGCATTCTTCAGTGCGGCCTGCGTGTGGATAACGCTGGAAGCCGAGTTCCTCGCCATCGTGCTGGTGCTGGTCTACGTCGGCGCCGTGATGGTGCTGTTTCTGTTTGTGGTCATGATGCTGGACATCAACCTGGCGCGTATGCGGGAAGGCTTCGGCGAGTATCTGCCCATGGGCGGCCTGATCGCGGTGCTGATGGTGCTCGAAATGGTTATCGTACTCAACTCCGGCGGGTTCGGCGAGGAACAGTTCCCGCGCCCGGAGGGCCACCCTGAAAGCTACAGTAATACCAAGGAACTGGGGCGACTGATTTACACTATCTACGTGTATCCGTTCGAACTTGCCGCGGTAATCCTGTTGGTCGCCATCGTGGCGGCAATCACATTGACATTGCGCAAGCGGCCGGGCACCAAGTACCAGAAGCCCGCCGAGCAGATCGCCGTAAAAAAGTCCGACCGGTTACGCATTGTCAAAATGCCTGCCGAGCCACCGGAGAAGCAGGAATGATCCCCCTTACGCACTATCTCGTCCTGGGCGCCATGCTGTTCGCCATCAGCGTGGTGGGCATATTTCTCAACCGCAAGAACGTGGTAATCCTGCTGATGTCCATCGAGTTGCTGCTGTTGGCAGTGAACATGAATTTTGTGGCGTTTTCTCATTATCTGCAGGATACAGCGGGTCAGGTATTCGTATTCTTCATACTTACCGTGGCGGCCGCTGAGTCAGCCATAGGACTGGCCATCCTCATCGTATTGTTTCGCAACCGCCGTTCCATAAACGTCGAAGATCTGGATACATTGAAAGGATAGTTTCGAACATGGAAAACGTATATCTGGCCATACCACTGACCTGTTTGTTAGGTTCTGTCGTTGCCGGCCTGTTTGGCCAACGCATCGGCCGCACGGGCGCGCACAGGGTGACTGTCGCGGGCGTTGCCATTTCTTTCATTCTGTCCGTCGTCGTGTTCATCGATGTCATGGACGGCAACCTGTTCAACGGTACGGTGTATACCTGGGGCGTGAGCGAGGGAACAGTTTTCCAAATTGGCTTCCTTGTCGACGAACTCAGCGCGGTGATGATGGTGGTGGTTACCTTTGTATCCTTTATGGTACACGTCTACACCATCGGTTATATGGTTGACGACCCGGGCTACCAGCGATTTTTCAGTTACATCGCGCTGTTTACGTTTGCCATGCTGATGCTGGTCATGTCGAACAATTTTTTGCAGCTGTTTTTCGGCTGGGAAGCGGTCGGCCTGGTGTCTTATCTGTTGATCGGTTTCTGGTTCAGGCGCGAGTCGGCCGTCGCCGCCAACCTGAAGGCGTTTCTGGTCAACCGGGTAGGTGACCTGGGTTTTCTGCTGGGCATTGCGGCGGTCCTGTACGTGTTTGGATCGCTGGATTATGCCGACGTATTTGCGGCTGCCCCTCAAGCAGCCCAGCAAACCCTGCCGGGCAGTGAAACGCTGTGGATGACGGTAATCTGCCTGCTCCTGTTTGTTGGCGCCATGGGTAAATCGGCGCAGGTGCCCCTGCACGTGTGGCTGCCGGATTCCATGGAAGGTCCGACCCCGATTTCCGCCCTGATCCACGCCGCCACCATGGTCACGGCGGGAATCTTTATGGTGGCGCGCATGTCGCCGTTGTTCGAACTCTCCGATACTGCGTTGAACGTGGTGCTGGTGATCGGCGCCATCACTGCGTTTTTCATGGCTCTCGTAGGTCTGGTGCAAAACGACATCAAGCGCGTGGTGGCGTATTCCACATTGTCCCAGCTCGGCTACATGACGGTAGCGCTGGGGGCGTCCGCATATGCCGCGGGTATTTTTCACCTGGGGACCCATGCCTTTTTCAAGGCACTGCTGTTCCTCGCCGCGGGGTCGGTGATCATCTCTCTGCACCACGAGCAGGATATGCGTCACATGGGCGGCCTGCGGCGTGTCATGC
Organism: Arenicellales bacterium; assembly: GCA_964196385.1. GTDB lineage: Bacteria > Pseudomonadota > Gammaproteobacteria > Arenicellales > JAANXG01 > JAHEKE01. The sequence goes on along the minus strand of CAXMTM010000358.1, from coordinate 3,728 downwards.
CCATCACCTGGATAACGATGATCATCGGCACACTGGCGCTTATCGGTGCGCCGGGGTTTTCAGGGTTTTTCTCTAAAGACGCGATCATCGAAGCCGTCCACTTTTCCGACCAGCCCGCCGCCAGATTCGCTTTTTACGCGCTCACCGCCGGCACGTTCGTGACCGCTTTTTACAGTTGGCGGCTGATTTTCCTTACTTTCCATGGCAAGCCCCGCGATCAGGACAAGTTCGATCACGCCAAAGAGTCACCCTGGGTGGTTACCGTGCCCTTGATCCTGCTGGCGATCCCGTCGGTGGTCATCGGCTGGATGTTCGTGCAACCGATGTTGTTCGGAGATTTTTTCGGTGACAGTATCGTGGTGCTGTCCCGCCACGACACCCTGGCGAAAATTGCTGAGCACCAGGACCCGGATCGCAGCGCGGCGTGGCAGATGGTGACCCACGGCATCCTGGCTCTGCCGGTGGTGCTGACCGTGCTGGGATCTGTGCTGGCCTGGGTCATGTACATGCTCAGGCCGGAATTGCCGGGCAAAGTTGCGCACCGACTCAGCGCAATCTACCGCCTGCTGATGAACAAATACGGATTCGATAAATTCTACGAGTTCGTGTTCGCCAGGGGAGCGCGCAATATCGGCGGGTTTTTCTGGCGCATCGGTGATGAAATACTGATCGACGGGCTAATGGTCAACGGCACCGCCAGGGTGGTGGGGTGGATTTCCAGTGTGGTCAGGTACATCCAGACCGGCTACGTGTATCACTACGCTTTTGCCATGATTATCGGCTTGTTCGTGATCATGACCTGGTTTCTGGCCTCGTGACCGTGTCCGGCGGATTTATCCTCAGCCTGGTCATCTGGCTACCCATTATAGGTGGCGTTCTGGTCCTGGCCACGGGTTCGGACCAGCGTGCGCCGCTGGCCAGGAGGCTGAGCCTCGCCTTCTCGGTGCTGACATTTCTGGTCAGTATTCCCCTGTACACCGGGTTTGATACCTCGACTGCGGCCATGCAGTTCGAGGAAAAATCAATGTGGGTGAGTGCGTTCAGCATTTACTATCATGTTGGCATCGACGGGATTTCAATGCCGCTGATCATCCTCACCACTTTCCTGACCGTCATTGTCGTCATCGCCGGGTGGCGGGTGATCCAGGAAAAGACCGCTCAGTACATGGCTGCGTTCCTGATCATGGAAGGATTGATGGTAGGTGTGTTTGCTGCCGTCGATGCGGTGCTGTTCTACGTTTTCTGGGAAGCCATGTTGATCCCCATGTTTGTTATTATCGGGGTCTGGGGTGGGGCCAACCGGGTTTACGCCACCATAAAGTTCTTTCTGTATACCTTGCTTGGTTCCCTGTTGATGCTGGTCGCACTCATCTATCTGTACAACCAGGCCGACAGCTTCAACATCCAGGACTTTCACGCGCTGCCGCTGGACATGACGGTCCAGAAACTCTTGTTCGTGGCTTTTTTCACGGCTTTTGCGGTGAAGGTACCGATGTTTCCCGTCCACACCTGGTTGCCGGATGCCCACGTGGAGGCGCCGACCGGCGGGTCAGTCATCCTCGCCGCAATCATGTTGAAAATGGGCGGTTACGGCTTCCTGCGATTCAGTTTGCCGATCCTGCCGGATGCCAGTCATGAACTGGCGCTGCCGGTAATCGTATTGTCGTTGATCGCAATCGTTTACATCGCGCTGGTGGCCCTGGTGCAGCAGGATATGAAAAAACTCATCGCCTACTCTTCCATTTCCCACATGGGATTCGTGACCCTGGGCATTTTTCTGTTCAGCGCCCGGGGCATAGAGGGTGGGATAGTGCAGATGATCTCACACGGCTTCATCTCCGGAGCTCTTTTCCTCTGCGTGGGGGTGCTCTACGAGCGGGTGCATTCACGGGATATCAAGAGTTACGGCGGCGTGGCCAATACCATGCCCGTGTTTGCCGCGTTCATGATGTTGTTTGCCATGGCCAACGTGGGCCTGCCCGGCACGTCCGGTTTTGTCGGCGAGTTCCTGGTCATTCTCGCTGCCTTCAAGGTCAATATCTGGTACGCGGTGCTGGCTGGCACTACGCTGGTTTTCGGCGCCGCCTATACGCTGTGGATGTACAAACGGGTGATATTCGGTGAAATCGCCAACGACGAGGTGGCCGCTCTCGAGGATGTGTCTTCACGCGAGATACTGTTCCTGGGGCTGCTGGCGGCGATGGTACTGACCATGGGTCTGTGGCCGTATCCGTTCCTGGACGTCATGCATGCCACGGTTGAACAACTGGTCTCCCAGGTCAATTCAAGCAAGCTCTGATATGGAACTCAACACACAGCTCATCCTGCCCGAGATTTTTATCTGCGCCATGGCCGGCTTTATCCTGGTGCTGGATCTTTATCTCAAGCCGGAGCGTCGATCGATCGCCTACGGTTTGTCCCTGTTTGCGCTGCTCGGCGGGGCCTGGCTGGTGTGGAGTGATTTTTCCACTGCCTCTGTTACCGCCATGAACGGCATGTTCATCGATGACATGTTTTCCGACGTGATCAAGATTGCGGTGTGCCTGCTTTCGCTGCTCGTGTTCGTATACTCCCGGGAGTACATCAAAGCCCGGAAATATTTCCAAAGCGAGTATTTCGTGCTCGGCTTGTTCGCCGTGGTCGGCATGATGGTGATGGCGTCGGCCAATAATTTCCTGGTTCTGTACCTTGGACTGGAATTGTTGTCGTTGTGTTTGTATACCATGGTCGCATTCCAGCGCGACTCCGGTATCGCTACCGAAGCGGCGATGAAATACTTTGTGCTGGGTGCTCTGGGTTCGGCAATGTTGCTGTACGGGATGTCAATTATCTACGGCCTGACCGGAAGCCTGGATATAAACACCGTGCGCGGCGCCGTGGCGGCCCAGGCGTCACCGGACAACCTGATCCTGGTGCTGGGACTGGTATTCATCCTGGTCAGTCTCGCCTTCAAGATCGGCGCGGTTCCATTTCACATGTGGGTTCCCGATGTCTATCACGGCGCCCCGACTTCATCCACGCTGTTCGTCAGTACGGCGCCCAAACTTGCCGCTTTCGCCATCATTATCAGGTTGCTGGTGGGCGGATTGGAGGATTTGCACTTCATGTGGCGCGATATGCTGATCATCCTGTCGGTATTGTCCATCTCCGTCGGCAACCTGATCGCCATCGCACAAACCAATCTCAAGCGCATGCTGGCCTACTCGGCGATCTCGCACATGGGGTTCATGTTGCTTGGAGTGTTGGCGGGCACTGCCATCGGTTACAGCGCAGGTCTTTTCTACGCTCTGGTTTATACGTTCATGGGGTTGGGTGGATTCGGCATCGTTGTGTTGTTATCCCGGGAAGGTTATGAGGCGGATGAACTGGACGATTTGAAGGGCCTGAACAAGCGCCATCCCTGGTACGCTTTTTTGATTTTGGTGTTTATGTTTTCCATGGCCGGTGTGCCCCCGACTATTGGTTTTTTCGCCAAGTTGACCGTCATTCAAGCCGTCATCGATGCTCAACTGACCTGGCTGGCGGTGGTCGCCGTATTGCTGGCGGTGATCGGGGCATTCTATTACCTGCGCGTCATCAAACTGGTGTACTTCGACTCGCCCGGTGACGATTCCCAACCCATCAAAGCCCCGGCCGACCTGCGCCTGTTGATTAGTGTCAATGCGCTGGCGCTGATATTACTGCTCCCGTTCATGGGGCCGATACAGGATCTGTGCAACCGGGCCATT
>CAXMTM010000357.1:0-8979 GCA_964196385.1 Arenicellales bacterium | reverse complement strand
CGCGACGGCTAAACGTCCGAGATGAGATAGGAAACAGACATTCCCGCAAAGGTTCGAACCAAGCGCATAAAAAACAAAAGCAACCCCAAAGGATGGCCTCTGCTGCACCCTGCCCCGTTCTGACGGTTCGCTGACTGGCAGGGACTTATAGACTTATTCACAGGCTGTTCAATGCATACAAAAACGGCTGGAAATAACTGTTAATCACTAGGCGGTCTGATCGAGCCCGTCCCGGGGAGCCATTTTCTTTCTTCAGCTTACGGATCATTGCCCGACTCGGGCGCTCGTCGAGGGCGTTGTAAGAGACCGTTGGTCACCGGGTGGGTAGCGAGAAAACTCGACGGGGCCAACAGAAAATCCCTCTTTTCAACTCCGCGTTCAGCCAATAAACCGATGACTCATATTGAATTGATACTGGGGCCGGACGGCATGCCGAATAATTTCAGGCGGAAACCGGTGGCGTTTGTATGGGCTTGCTGGTCTGTCCATCCGTTCATTGTCGCCCTGAGGGACTTAATTTGTCAGTACTGGCGATCCGTTATCTGCGCTGATGCCGGCTCAGGCAGGTGATTGAATACAGGCCGCGGCCTGTTGTGCAATTTCCACTTCTTCATTGGTCGGTATGACCAACACCCGTATGGCGGCAGCGTCACTCTGGATCTCTAACGCCGAACCGCATTGCCTCTCGTTTTTGTTGTCGTCGACGATAATCCCAAGGCCATCCAGTCCGGCGCAGACGCGTTGTCTGATCGATGACGAGTTTTCACCAATGCCGGCGGTAAACACCAAAGCGTCGACCCGCCCCAGGACGGCGTAATAGGCGCCAATGTACTTTTTAATCCGATAGCAGTACATCTCGATTGCGAGTTGCGCCGCTGCATCACCCGATTCCCCCAACCGTTGAATCTCGCGCATATCATTGACACCGCAGATACCTTTCAGGCCACTTTCCTTGTTCAGTGCCGACTCCAGTTGGTCCATGTCGGCCCCGGTCTCCTTGCTGATGTAGAACAGAATCGCCGGGTCGATATCACCGCAACGGGTTCCCATGATCAAACCTTCCAGTGGCGTGAAACCCATGGATGTATCCACACATTGGCCTGCACGTATGGCCGCGGCACTGGCCCCGTTCCCCAAGTGCAAGGTGATCAGGTTCAAGGATGTCGGCGATTGTTGCAGATAACCCGCCGCCTGTCGGGCGACATACGCATGGGATGTGCCGTGGAAGCCGTAGCGGCGCACATGATGCTCGCTATACCATGGTTCCGGAATGGCATAGCGATAGGCACAGGCGGGCATGGACTGATGAAACGCGGTATCGAATACCGCCACTTGCGGTACCCGGGGGAATAACTCCAGACAAACCTCGATGCCGGTCAGATTGGCCGGGTTATGCAGGGGTGCTAACGCACACATGTCACGAATGGTGGCAACGGTGCTGCTGTCGATCAGCGTCGGCACCTGGAAAGTTTCGCCACCGTGCACCACCCGGTGTCCGATGCCGGACAACTCGGCGAGCTCACCCATGCTCCCCGACTCACGCATCGCTGCTCCAATACACCGGAATGCACTCTGGTGATCGGCCAGCGGCTCGCTGCGTGTCAGCTCCTGCTCCTCGCCCTGCATGTCGTACCAGCGATGAAGCAGTTGGCTCTCCGCCTCACCAATCCGTTCAACCGAGCCGCTGGTGAGCACGGCTCCGCTGTGCATATCAAAGAGCTGGTACTTGACCGACGAGCTGCCCGAATTAATCACCAGTATTTTCACGCCATCCCCTCGTCTGCCTGTGCCTGAATCGCTGTAATGGCCACCGTGTTGACAATATCGGCAACTGTGCAACCACGGCTCAGGTCATTGACGGGTTTATTAAGCCCCTGCAACACCGGCCCAATCGCCACAGCACCGGCTGAACGTTGTACGGCTTTATAGGTATTATTGCCAGTGTTCAGGTCGGGAAAGACAAACACTGTGGCTTTTCCTGCCACCTCGCTGTGCGGCAGCTTGGTCCGGGCGACACTGGCATCTACGGCCGCATCGTACTGAATCGGCCCTTCGAGCATGAGATCGGGTCGCAGGCGCCTGGCAATGGCCGTCGCTTCCATCACCTTGTCGACCGCTTCACCTTTACCGGATGCGCCAGTCGAATAAGACAGCATCGCGATACGTGGCTCGATACCGAACATCTGTGCCGTGCTCGCGGACGCTATTGCAATGTCGGCAAGCTGTGCGGCGTCCGGATCCGGGTTGATGGCGCAATCGCCATACACCAGCACCCGGTCTTCCAGGCACATAAAGAACACACTGGAAACGATAGCGGCATCGGGTCGGGCACGGATGATTTCGAATGCAGGCCGCACCGTGTGCTGGGTGGTGTGTACCGAACCTGAGACCATGCCGTCGACCTGGCCGTGCTGGACCAACATGGTGCCAAAATAGCTCACATCGGCCATTGTGTCGAAAGCCATTTCCCGGGAGATGCCCTTGTGTTTGCGCAGTTCGTAATAGGTCTCGGCAAATTGTTCGCGCAGCTCCGACTGCGTCGGATCGACGATGTCAACATCCTCCAATTGCAGCCCAAGTTCGCTTATCCTGTTAGTGACCTCCTGCCGGTCACCCAACAGGGTGAGTTCTGCCGCACCGCGTAAACGCAGAATTTCGCCGGCACGCAGAATGCGCTCCTCGGTACCCTCCGGCAATACAATGCGCATGCACCTGCTCTTGGCGCGCCGGATCAACTCGTGCTCGAACATCAACGGGGTAACCCGTGTGCTGCGGATGTCGGCCAGGCGTTGCTGCAGGACCGCAAGATCGACCGCGCGCTCTACCGTACCCAGCGCAGCGGCGATCTTGCGGTCATTCTCCGGTGTAAGTACACCATGCACAGAAGCAACCGCCATCGCGGTGGTAAAGGTATCTGTGTCGACACCGAGAATGGGCACCGGCAGGTTGTCCAGAGCTTCAATCAACTGTCGAACCTGTGGTTCTGGCTCCAGGCCACCCGTCAACAGGACCCCCGCAATGGGTGGATAGGCTGCAGACGGATAGGAGATAATGCTGCCGAGGATGATATCGGAACGATCGCCGGGGGTGATCACCAGGCTTCCTTCTTCGATATGTGAGAGAAACCCCGGCAGCTCCATCGCCGCTATCTTGAAGTTACGCACCTCGCGATTCAGTCCATCTCCATCGGCATACAACTGTCGCGCATTCAGTGCCTGTGCGATATCGCCAATGGTGGGTTTGCCAAGGGATGCTTCTTCAGGAACCACATAAACGGGTGCTTCCGCTGCCAGGCGCTTTTGTATTTCGGCCTTGACCGCATCGACACATTCAGGTGCGACACGATTGACAATGGTCGTAGCGATTTGGCAGTCGCGACCCGCGAGTGACTTGAGAAACGAAGTGGCGGCAGTCATGACTTCGGCAGCACTCCGGTCCTTGCCCCTCACCACAGGCATCAGCAAGCAGCCCAGGTTGTTGGCGATATCCGCATTGAAATCGAATTCCAGCGTGCCGCCGGCACCCGAGTAATCGCTGCCCGCACACAAGACATGATCGCAGCCTGCTTCCAGAGTTTTATATTTGTCGAGAATGATCTTCACGAGCTCCGGGTACCGGTCAGCAGAAATCAGTTCCCGTGCGGTGTCCATTGTGCAGCCGTACATGGCGTCAGTCGGCAGATCCAGCTTGTAGCGTGTGGCTATAAGATGCAGCAGCGGGTCTTGTTCCGGGGCTGTACGGACAACCGGCCGAAATAAACCGACCTTGTCGGAACGCTCCGACAGCAGTTCCATGACGGTCAATACGATAAGCGATTTACCGCTGCCATACTCCGCACCTGTAATATAAAGATTCTGTGTCATGTAACCCTCTTGTAAAGAATAACGAGCCAACGGACATCGGGTTACTATAAATGAAGACGTGACTGTTGATAAAGCACTTCGCCACCGACACTCAAAATCCGGAGCTGGTCGTATCTGGCAGATTACCCGGATGGTTCTCGGCTTTCGAATACGGCGATACTGTGCGGATGAACGGAATAACGTTGTGCGCCTACAGGCCGCTGCTGTTGCGGTGACAGGATATCGTCAGGCTCGGCAGTGTCAATCGCGCGATACCAAACACCGCCTTGCAGCGGTGGTAGCGCAAGCTCGTTCGTCTGCTCCGACATATTGCAGATAATGTGGACGTCCTCCTCGTCGGGTTCCACGCCCGCCAGCGTGTAGGCAAGGAGTTGAGCGTGCGGGTCGTGCCACAAGGGCTGGTGCAGTTCAAACCCGTGCCAGGTGACATCAGTCGATTGTCCGTCCTGTGACACACTGCCGGTCAGGAAGCGCCTTCGCATCAGACAGGCGTGGCGCCTGCGGAAAGCAACCATTTCACGCGTGAAGCGCAGCATGTCACGGTTGGTCTCGGTCAGCGTCCAGTCAAACCAGCTCAGCTCGTTGTCCTGGCAATAGCCGTTGTTGTTGCCGCGCTGGCTGCGCAGCACCTCGTCGCCGGCCAACAGCATGGGCACGCCGTGGCTGAGCAGTAGGAGTGCCATGAAGTTCCTGGCCTGAAGCTGGCGCAGTAAGCCAATGTTGATATCGTCGGTATCGCCCTCAACACCACAGTTCCAGCTCAGGTTGTCGTTATGCCCGTCCCTGTTGTCCTCGCCGTTGGCGTCGTTGTGTTTTGCGTTGTAGCTCAGCTGGTCGTAAAGCGTGAAGCCATCGTGGCTGGTGACAAAATTGATACTGTTGATGGGCAAGCGTCCAGCAGCCTGATACAGATCGCTGCTCCCGGTGAGCCGGGTGGCCACTTCGCCGAGCAGTCCCGGATCACCGCGCACGAAACGGCGCATCACATCGCGGTAACGCCCGTTCCATTCCAGCCAGCGAAACCCCGGGAAATCCCCGACCTGGTAGAGTCCGCCGGCGTCCCAGGCTTCGGCGACTAACCCGGTGCGTGCCAATGCTGCCGAGAACTCGATACTCCACAGCACCGGTGCGTGGTATTGCGGGCTGCCATCCTCGCCCCGGGCCAGTGCGCTGGCCAGGTCGAAACGAAACCCGTCCACGTGCATTTCCCTGACCCAGTATTCGAGGCACTCGGTGATAAAGCGGCTGACCAGGGGATGATTGGCATTAACCGTATTGCCACAGCCGGTGTAGTCACGGTAGCGATTACGATCGGATGCATCGAGGTGATAAAACATCTCGTTGCCGAAGCCCTTGAAGTTGATGACCGGTCCATCGGCACCGCCCTCGGCAGTGTGGTTGAACACCACGTCCAGAATGATCCCGATGCTGGCCCGGTGCAGTGCCTTCACCATATCTCGGAATTCGCGCACATGCATGCCCTGTCCCGAGGAGACGCAATAGCGCGGATGCGGCGAGAAAAAGCTGTGGGTACTGTAGCCCCAGTAATTTTTCAAGCCCCGTGCGGCGACCCCGGGTGGCACATCCTGCTCATCGAAGGCCATGACCGGCATGAGCTCCACGTGTGTGATGCCCAGTGCCTTCAGATAAGGGATCTTCTCAATAATTCCGCCGAAGGTTCCGGGATTGCTAACGCCCGAAGCAAGGTGCCGGGTAAAGCCGCCGACGTGCAGCTCATAAATAATGGCGTGCTCGGCGGGACGATTCACGAAAGCATCGTCTTCCCAATCGTAGCTGGCATCGACAACGCGTCCTCGAATGGAGGTGGCGTAGTTTTCGCCGGGCTGTCGCGCCTGTTCGCGATCCCACAGCCGGTCGCTGACCGCGCGTGCCCAGGGATCGACAAGGGCTTTTTGGGGATCGAAGCGAAAGCCGGTCATAGCCGTGTCATGCACAGCCCCATCCATGCGCCAGTTGTAATACACACCGGCATCGAGCCCCTCGACAAAGACATGCCAGGTGAAGAAGGTGCAATTGACCTCCGGATCAAGGCTGATCACCTGAAAGGGCTCGTGGCTGTTATCGTGCTCGAACAGCAGCAGTTCTGCACCGCTTGCGTGGCGGCTGAACACCGAGAAATTTACCCCATTCGCGTCGGGCATCGCGCCAAACGGGTAGCGGGACCCGGCACTAATGGAATGCTGCTGGACCGCCTGGACTGATTGCGCCGTCAACACCACCGGCTCCAACGACGGCCGGTAGTGGTCACGGAAAGCACCGGCGGAATCGCCACGTTGATCATCGTTTAGTGAATATCCCTGCTTATCACGCCCGTGGATTTTTCCTCCGGACTTGGCTTGGGCGGCACTTTGGACGCGATGTCCTGATCGGCTGGCACTTCCTTCATGATCATCGGTTCGACGTTCCAGATGTTCTTACAGTAATCACGGATCGACCGGTCTGAGGAAAATTTTCCGATTCGCGCCACGTTGAGTATCGACATGCGTGACCAGTGATGGGTATCCCGGTAGGCATGATCGACCTCGGCCTGGCTATCGATATAGGACTGATAGTCAGCACACAGCATGAACGGGTCGTGTTGTCTCAGCACGTCGGTCAGCGGCCTGAACAGTTCGCTGTCACCATGGGAGAAAATCCCGGAATCGATCAACTCGATCGCGGCTTTCAACTCGAGGTTATCCTGGTAAAACTCCCAGGGGCGGTAACCGTCGGATCTGAGCTGCATCACCTGTTCGGCGGTCAAACCAAACAGGAAGAAATTCTCCGCACCCACTTCTTCACGGATTTCCACATTGGCGCCATCCAGGGTGCCGATGGTGAGCGCGCCGTTCATGGAGAATTTCATATTGCCGGTTCCCGAGGCTTCCTTTCCGGCGAGGGAAATCTGTTCCGACAGATCTGCCGCCGGATAGATGTCATGCGCATTCTTGACAGTGAAGTTGGGGAAGAACACTACGCGCATAAAGCGGTTCACCTGGGGATCACTGTTGACCACCTCGGCGATCGAATTGATCAGCTTGATTATCAGTTTGGCCATAAAGTAGCCCGGTGCTGCCTTGCCGCCGAAAATGAAAGTGCGCGGTGTCAGGCTGATATTCGGGTTCTGCTTGATGCGGTTGTATAGCGTCACGATATGCAACACATTGAGATGTTGCCGCTTGTACTCGTGAATGCGCTTGACCTGAATGTCGAACATAGTATCAGGATCGACGACGACTCCGGTCAAGCGCCTGATATCATCGACAAGCCTGCGTTTGTTGGCAAGCTTCACGCCTTGCCACTCCTGATGAAAAGCGCTGTCGTCCGCATAGGACTCCAGTTGCCTGAGGTCCTCCAGGTTTTTGATCCAGCTTTCACTGCCGATACACCGTGTGATCAGGCTGCTGAGTCCGGGGTTGCTGAGGCGCAGAAAACGCCGCGGCGTCACACCATTGGTGACGTTGTGAAACTTGTCGGGCCACAAGGCGTTGAAGTCCCGCATGACGGTCGACTTGAGCAGTTCGGTATGCAGGGCCGCCACCCCGTTGACCGCGAAACTGCCGACGGTGGCCAGATGGGCCATGCGCACGCTACGTGCACCGCTCTCATCAATGATGGATAAACGCGAAACCTGGTCGTGATCACCGGGATAGCGCATGCGCACTTCGTCCAGGAAACGGCTGTTGATCTCGTAGATGATTTCCAGATGACGGGGCAGCAACCGCCCAAGCAGGTCGACCGGCCAAACCTCCAGTGCCTCGGGGAGCAGGGTATGGTTTGTGAAGGCAAAGGTATTACGGGTAATGTTCCAGGCACGGTCCCAGTCCAGCTCGTGTTCGTCCATCAGCAGTCGCATCAGCTCGGGTACCGCGATAGCGGGATGGGTGTCATTTAGCTGAGCGGCGAACTTGTGCTGGAATTTGTCCAGCTCACCGCCGAACGCGAGGTGCATGCGGATCATGTCCTGCAGCGAGCAGGAGACAAAGAAATACTGCTGTTTCAGGCGCAGTTCCTTACCCACCTCGGGTTCGTCGTTTGGATAAAGCACCTTGCTGATATTCTCGGCCTCCATCTTGGCTTGTACGGCGCGGTAATAGTCACCGGTGTTAAACGCCTGGAAATCGAAGGATACACAGGCCTCCGAATGCCACAACCGCAACAGATTCAGGTTGTTGACCCCGTAACCCTGGATCATTGTGTCATAGGCAACGCCGTTGACCACCAGCTCGGGGATCCAGTTGACGCGAAATTTTCCTCCTTCGTCGGTGTAATGCCCGGTGCGGCCGCCGAATCCAACCTCGAAGCGCAACTTGGGACGTGGTAGCTCCCAGGGGTTGCCATTACGCAGCCACAGGTCGCTGGCTTCGTGTTGCCAGCCGTCATGGATCTCCTGGTCGAAAATGCCGAATTCGTAGCGGATGCCATAGCCGATGGATGGAATCTGCAGTGTCGCGAGCGAATCCATATAACAGGCTGCCAGCCGCCCCAGGCCACCGTTGCCCAGCCCGGGCTCTTCTTCCTGATCGAGGATTTCCTGGAAATCCATACCCAGCTCTTCGGCGGCCTTTTTCGCCGCTTCGGCAAGCCCCAGGTTAACCAGATTGTTGGCCAGATGTGGTCCAACCAGGAACTCAGCAGAGAAATAACATACCGTGCGTGCGCCTGAGGCTTTGTAGCTGCGGGCCGTTTTCACCCAGCGATCCAGCACCCGGTCGCGCACACTGTAGGCCGCCGCCATGTAAAGGTCGTGGGGGGTCGCCACGTCCTTGAACTTGCCCTGGACATAGAAAAGATTGTCCAGGAATGCCTGTTTCAGGGCTTCTACGCTCGAACCTGTTCTTACTGTTTCCAGCCCAATGTCCACCGCAGTCGGAGTTTTTTGACCCATGTTGTGTCTCCTCTTCAGAAACCCTTGCACTCAGAAAGGCCACTGCCAGTTCTGTATTTCAGGTATGTCCACACCATTCGTGTAAGCGTAGTCACGGTACTGACCAGTTAACTCACTCTCCCCAGAAAATTCCGGGGGGATTACCCCTTACATCGCCGTGACACATTTCCAGGACGCAAAGGCGCGCATTCTAAGCAATCGGTAATGCCATGCGGATGCCAGTCGTCC
>CAXMTM010000356.1:0-4406 GCA_964196385.1 Arenicellales bacterium | reverse complement strand
TCTGTTACGGGGCAGTGGGCCAGCACTTCCGGGCGCGTCATGAAGAAAGGAGCGGGAACGGCCTTGGCCGGGTCACCGGCAACCCGGTCCTGACCAGTGCACAGCAGATCGTACAGCGCCAAACCTGCACGCATGAAAGTCTTCCCCTTCAGGCCATGACCAAAGGTCGGAACCATGAACGGCAAGTATCCGGTCAGGTGAGGGGCGGCCCTGTGGTAGTACGCCCTTTCCACCGCGGATTCCCTGACCTTGTCCAAACGAAACTGTTGTAGGTACCGTATTCCGCCGTGGACGATCTTGGATGATTTCGCCGAGGTTCCCGAACCGAAATCACCCTGGTCGACGATGGCGACGGACAAACCGCGTGTAACACAGTCCAGCGCAATCCAGGCGCCGGTGATGCCGCCACCGACTACCAGAACGTCGAAGTGCTCGCTCTTGAGATCTTTTATTCGTCTTTGCAAGAGATCAACAGCACCTGTTCAGGGCCGGTTGGCGATGTGAAGGGATGCCAAACCCACGCGCTCGATCACCACCGTACCGGCTTCAGAAGCAGGGTCTAGCCGGATCGCCCGGCAGCGGGAAAATCCCATGGGAATAATCAAGTGATTCTCTCCGGGAGCATAGCGCCGGCCCTGGGCGCTCGCTTCACTGAACCCCTGCCCTTCATCGACATAGATCTTAAGGTCGCCTTTTTTTTCTGCACGCAAAACCACATGGACGAGAGAATTCACCTCCAGGCGCTGGCATAACTTGTCCTTCAGCCTGATGCGCGGGTCAACGCCAAGGGACTCCGCCGTCAGCCCTTCCGGGCCGGCTCGTAAACGTACATCCTGGGATGCCTTGACGAACTTCAGGTTGGTCAGGTCCAGATAATGAAAATCACTCATCCTGAACACATAGGGTTCCTGGAAATAGTAGGGCACGACGTAAGCCCGCAATCCATGGACATGGGAACCGATAATGATGGCGAAACACAGCGCTCCGAATACGATTTTCAAGGCGCTGTCGGAATCCCTGATCCGGCCCGCCATGCCCTGCCCGGCCTCAGCCAGGGCCGCCGAGAAAAGAATCAATACAGGAAAAAATGCCGGCAGCAGATATTTACCCTGAACCTGAACATCGTGGTACAAATTGAATTGTATATACATGACGATCTGGAACACCGTCATAAGGAACAGTACGCCGTAAAACCAGGTCGTGCCTCCGGCCTCCTGCGGATCGTAGTGGCTGGACGTACCGACCCACTGCCGTCCCAGCCTGATCGGCAGATACAAAAACCCTATCCCGAATATCAGCGCATACAAGGCATATTGCGGCCAACCCAGCCTGATCCGCAGCCAGTCCAGATGTCCGACCGTGGCCTTGAATGTTTCCCCGATGAAGTTCTTGTAGTTGTCCACAATCAACTCGGACAGACCGACGCCACGACTGACGTATCCGCGGTTGCCGGCGTCCTGATATACCGCGCGTTGCTCGGACAACCGGGTCGAAACCTGGGACAGCACTGGATCGTCTATACCGTAGTGGTACATATTGAACAGGATCCACCAGCCCCCACCCACCACCACGGCGACCGTGACGGCAGCCAAGTAGTTCATACCGAACCTGCGGCACCGCCACAGATACGGCAGCAGAAAGCCTGCGGCCAGAGGCAGCAGCAACCAGGCGGTAAATTTCGACAACAGGACCAGACCGGTCGCCAGGCCGAAGACGATGGCGGAGTGCCAGCACAAGCCTTTACGCAGCACCAGGATCATGGCAAAAACCAGCGCCGTGGCGCTGAAGATCGCTCCGCTGTCATCGTTGGTATAGGAGGCAATAAAAGCAAGTTGCGGCAACAAACCGAACAACAACGACCCGGCCAGGGCCAGCCAGTAACGCTCGAACAACAGCCACAGACCAATGAAGGACAACACCACTGCGAGCGCGCACAACAGGCCTGACCCGAAGCGCAGATTTATAAAAGTGCTGCTTCCGGACTCACCTAGTGCACCGGCCACGCCGGCCGATACCAGGTACGACAAGGGCGGCCTGAGCGCCCGGGTGGATCCGTAAGGAGTGAGCTTGAGTCGGTCAACATCTTCCGGTACAACGGCAAGACGCCCGTTTTCATAGATGAATTTGGCGATGTCATAGTGCGCGCCGCTGTCCGGGCCGGCACCCCTTGGCAGGTGCCACGCTGTAAACACGTAGTAGCTGAAAAACAGTAAAAACAACGCGCCCGCGGTTATAATTACGAAGTACGGAGTCGATTCCTTTTGGCGGGTCTGGTGCATTGTCTCTAAAGACTCGCATTGTAAACTATTATTACCGCCGTTCTGGATACTTTTCTGAAGCCGCGGATGACGCGTTGAATATGGATCACGAAATGGATAGGGAAAACACGAAGGCAGCGCCCATGGTAAGTGTCGTCATGCCGGCCTACAACCATGAACGCTTCGTCGGGGCGGCCATGGACAGCGTGCTGGAGCAGACGTTCGCAGACCTCGAACTCATAGTAATCGATGACGGCTCTACCGACCGGACCGGAGAAATCGTCCGCGCTTGCAAAGACCCCCGAATCCGCTACCATCACCAGCAAAACCAGGATGCCTATAACGCGCTCAACCGGGGCATGGAACTGAGTAAAGGCGTATTTATCAGCATCATCAACTCCGACGACGTCTATGCCAGCAACCGTCTGCAACGCCTGTTGGAAATACAACGGGCGACCTCCGCGGCGTGTATCTTCAGCGAAGTCAGCCCCATCGATGATGAAGGCAATCCCCTGGGCGATCAGCAACACCCCTGGATCGTGTGGCATGAGCGGAATCGCAATTATTACCTCGAGCGGAACGATCTGTATGACGGATTCCTCAACGGAAACTACATGGTCACCACGTCCAATCTGTTCATGACCAGGGCGTTGTATGACACTGTCGGCGGCTTCTGTTCCCTGCGCTATTTACACGATTATGACTATATTTTCCGGATACTGCTGGCGGCGGAAAACAACACCGTTTATGTCAGCGACGAAAAGCTACTGTATTACCGCATTCATGGCGCCAATACACTGAGTGAAGCCGCGGTCACCGGAAGAGAGCAGGACCGGCAACTCATAAGAAAATACTTGCTGGCAAAATGCCCGCCGGAGACCCACACATACATCGATACGGCGATCAACCGGTTGATTGCGCTGGAACACGAGCTCATCGAAGTCCATGCCGTTCTGGACCATCATGAGCAGCAGGCATTGGCACCGAACCCCACCTTCTTGCAAAGGGTCAGGAAAAAACTGACAACCTCTTTCGGGGGCAGTCAGAGTTGAGCATGAGAGTCTTTTATTCTTTGAGCGGGATGCTCGACCACGCCAACACGCTAATCGAGCACAAGGATGTTATATCACTCGACATATTCGACACTCTGTTCGTGCGCCGCATCTACGACCCGAACCAGGTCAAACCCCCGGTTGCACGCTTTATCACGGAAAAAGCCGTCAGCCAGGGCAAATCCATTACGTGGCAGGAGGTGATGGCGCTGCGCAACAGGATCGAGTCGGAGCACCGGGCCAGAAACGGGACCAATCACCCCGACCACGAAGCCAATTACGACGAATTCATGCCGGAGACACTGCGCCGGGTTTTCGGGGAGGCCTATACCGATGATCTGTTCCAGACCGTTGCGGACTACGAGATGTCTATGGAGTCCGCGGTGCTGGCGCCGCGGCTCGAGTTGGTCGACTGGATCAGGAATCTGAAGAAAGAAAACAAAACAATCATCCTCATATCTGATATCTATCTTCCGTCGAAATACCTGAAGAAACTGGTGCAGGACAAGGGCCTGTCAGATTATGTGGCGGATGTGGTGTCATCGGCGGACACTTTTCGCGCCAAGGCGTCTGGAACCGGTTTCAATATCGTTCTCGAAAAGCACGCTATCGAGCCCGGCCGGTGGCTGCATATCGGGGACAATATAATTTCCGACGGAGTGCGGCCCGGCGAACTGGGTATAGATGCCCTGGTCATCCAGGACATCGGCGAAAAACAGCGTAAGGGGATAGTGAGGCTCATCCACTCTCTTGCCGGGATCAGGCACATCTGGAAAGGGCGAAACGTGCTGCAGCTCATGATGCCTCTGGAGGGCGATAACACGCAGCGCCCGGAGTTATTCGTTGACGGCCACAATTTTTTCGGGATGTTGATTGGCTATTTCCTCCATTGTCTCGCCGAGAAGTGCAAGAAGAAAAACATCCAGCGGATCTATTTCTGCTCCAGAGAAGGCTGGATGTTTTTTGAGTGCTGGAATCGCATGGCCCCCCACCTTTTTGCAGGAGGAGCTGCGCCGGAAGCCCGCTATCTCCACGTCAGCAGAATGGGCCTGTCCGCTGCCGCCTGCGCGAATGCCGGATTGACCGCGGCCAACGC
>CAXMTM010000355.1:0-6967 GCA_964196385.1 Arenicellales bacterium | reverse complement strand
ATGCGCGCCGAAACTCCCGTGGCCACCCCCGCGGGAGCGCAAACCACGGCCCGGCAGTGGGCTCTGGATCTGGCTGTTCAATTCGCACCCACCATCGTTTTTTTCGACCGCTCCGGGCAGGAAGTAATACGTACCGAGGCCATGTTCAGAACCTTTCACACGCAATCAATGTTCGATTATGTGCTGACCGAAGGCTATAAGGAGCAACCGAATTTTCAACGTTATCTATCCGATCGTGCGGATCGGCTCACCGAGCAAGGTACCGACGTGAATATCTGGGGTAATGGCCCGGATAACTGAAATAACACAGTAAATTGACACGAGGTTACAACGAATGGCGAGTACATCGGAAGAAGTGAAAATGGAAACGCGGTTGACGTTTCGTGCGTTCGACGATGGCGACTATATTCAGAATAACTGGCAGGCAGCGATATTCGAGGCGGACCACAGCTATAAGTGTCCAACCTATGTCAATCGTACGCCGCCCTGCCAGGGTGGTTGCCCTTCGGGTGAGGACATCCGCGGCTGGCTGCAGATCGTACACGGCATGGAGAAACCGCCCGAAGGGGTCAGCATGCAGGAATACGCGTTCCGCCGATCCACCGACGCCAACCCGTTTCCGTCGATGATGGGCCGGGTGTGTCCGGCACCTTGTGAGGACGGGTGCAATCGCAACAATGTCGAGGATTTTGTAGGGATCAATTCCGTCGAACAGTACATCGGTGATAGCGCGTACAAGGAAAAATTCCGGTTTGACCAGGCCCCACCGCTGAGCGGCAAGCGGGTCGCCATCGTCGGCGGTGGGCCGGCGGGCCTGGCGGCCGCCTATCAACTGCGGCGAAAAGGGCACGCCTCGACTATCTTCGAGTCCCAGGAAGGACTTGGCGGCATGATGTACTACGGTATCCCCGGTTATCGTACCCCGCGTGACGTACTGGCGCATGAAATTCAGCGTATTCTCGATTTGGGCGACATAGAAGTCCGCACCGGCACCATGGTCGGCAAGGATATCAGTGTTGCGGAAGTGGACAAGGAATACGATGCGATCCTGTGGGCCGTTGGCTGCCAGACCGGACGGGGCTTGCCGGTGCCGGGGGCCGACGCCCCGAACTGCGTCAGCGGCGTTAAATTCCTGGAAGCCTTCAATAAGGGCACGCTCAAGGTCACCGCGGAGAGAGTGGTGTGTGTCGGCGGCGGTGATACCTCTATCGACGTGGTTTCCGTGGCGCGCCGACTGGGGAAGATCAAACGTATCAATCCCAAAGACCGGCCTGAAGAAGTCATCGGCGGTTATGTCGCCCATGACGCTGCTTTCACCGCCATGCGGGAGGGCGCGGAGGTGACCCTGACGTCTTTGTTCGAGAAGGAAAAAATGACCGCTACCGAGCACGAGGTCGAAGATGCGCTGCACGAGGGGGTCACCATACATGACGGTGTAATGCCCATCGAAGTGATCAAAAGCGATGACGGCCGTGCCCGGGTATTGAGGATGGCCAAATGCGAGGTGGACGGCAAGGGTATCCCGACAGCCATAGAAGGCACGGAGTTTGAAATCGATTGTGATCTGATCGTGTCCGCGATCGGCCAGGGCGGTGATCTCACCGGTTTGGAGGAACTCGACAATGGCCGCGGCCTGATCGATACCGACAAGTTCTATCAGGTGCCCGATAGAGCGGGACACTTTGCGGCCGGCGATATTATCCGGCCCCATCTTCTGACCACCGCCATAGGCCAGGCCTCGATTGCGGCCAACAGTATTGACTCCTATCTGAAAGGTGTGGAACTCAAAAAACGACCGAAGGTGGATGTCGATCATTTTAACCTGCTGGAAAAATTGAACGAATCGCATCTGTCCCCGGAAGAGTACGACCACAGCCAGATGTGGGGCACTGCATCGTCAAACTTCGCGGTGCATAATTACGAGGATCGATCAGCCCAGGAAATCATTTCATCGGATGATTTGTTCCTGGCGCACTTTAAGTATACGCCCAGAAACAAACGTCAGCTCATCGGACCCGGCGCCGGGGAAGTGCTCGGGCACTTTGAAGAGCGCCACTCGAGCCTGACCGATGAGCAGGCGGTTGCGGAAGCGGGACGATGCATGAGTTGCGGTATGTGCTTCGAGTGTGACAACTGCGTTATTTACTGCCCGCAGGATGCCGTTTTCCGGGTCAGGAAAGACGCCTCGACCACCGGGCGTTATGTGGATACCGATTATGCGAAGTGTATCGGTTGTCACATTTGCGCGGACGTGTGCCCAACGGGGTACATCGATATGGGCATGGGCGGCTAGCCTCCATTCCCGCTATGCGTTACCTGGTTTTAGCGCTGATGTGGTCGCTGGCCGTTGCCGGCGCAGGGAATTTGAACGCCGAGGTCACCGCCAACAGCAAAGCAGCGGGGCTTCAACAATGCGTCGAACCCACGGAGTTCATGCGCAAGAACCATATGGAGTTGCTTCTTCACCAGCGTGACCAGACCATGTATCAGGGCATCCGTACCACTGAGCACAGTCTGGTGGAATGTATTTCCTGTCATGCTGAAAAGGACCCGGAAGGCAATTTCGTTGCCATCAATGCAAAAGATCAGTTTTGCCAGAGCTGCCATGTCACTACCGCAGTGAGTATCGACTGCTTTCAATGCCACGCCACCAAACCGGAGGTTGCCGGTCTGTCTGGCGCGAATTTTTCAAGGAGCCTGGCCACCACCATGGATGTGGCGATAGCCGGCCCAGGCTGCACCGGCCGATATCGACCATGAAACAAGATCCAGCGGACACGTCCACAGGAAAGAACCGGCGCACGTTTTTCACGCAGGCGGCTGCCGGTTTGGGTCTGTTGGCGCTTGCGCCAGGTGTCAGACTGATCGATATGGCCGTCGGCGGAAACGACGGCAAGAACGATGAACGGGCCGTTACCGGTGCGGTGCGCTGGGGCATGTTCGTCGACACTACGAAGTGCGCCCGGGGCTGTACGGACTGTGTCGATGCGTGCAATATGGAACATGGTCTTCACGGTTTCGATCGGCCGCAGACGGATGCCCAGTGGATCCGGAAACTGGAACTCAGGGATGACCAAACCGGCCGGTCCACCTCGCTGCCGATGTTGTGCCAGCACTGCGAGAACCCACCCTGCGTAGACGTATGTCCGACCGGTGCTTCCTTTGTGCGTGAGGACGGCATCGTTCTGGTGGACAAACACATCTGTATCGGATGCCGGTACTGCATGCTGGCCTGCCCCTACAAGGCGAGGTCTTTTGTTCACGAGGACCTCACCGAGCAGCGGCCCCACTCCCCGCGCGGCAAGGGAACCGTGGAGAGCTGTACGTTCTGTGTTCACCGGGTGGACAAGGATCGCACCCCGGCTTGTGTCGAAGCGTGCACTGAGGCCGGCCACGGGGCATTGGTATTTGGAGATCTCAACGATGATGGCAGCGCGGTATCGGCAAAACTCAGGGCGCTGCCGAGCACGCAAGTGCGCCAGGATCTGGGTTTGAATACTGGCGTCAGGTACTACGGAATCTGAACATCGATGCGCCAAAGATTCACAACATTGCAAATCGGCTGGAAGGGGTACTGGTTTACGCTGGCTATTCTTGGCCTGGTAGCACTGACCGGCCTGTTGGCCGCCCGCTATATGGAACATAATGGTCATTGGGTGACCGGCATGAGCAACCAGATCGTGTGGGGTATGCCGCATGTATTCGCTATCCTGCTTATCATTGCCGCCTCCGGTGCCCTCAATGTAGCGTCTATGGGATCGGTATTCGGTATCGCCCGCTACAAACCTCTGGCCCGCCTCTCGGGCCTGCAGGCCGTGGCGTTCCTCATCGGCGGCCTGTTGGTTCTGGTACTCGACCTGGGCAGACCTGACCGTTTGATCGTGGCGATGACGACCTATAACTTCAAATCGATATTCGCCTGGAATATCTTCCTGTATACCGGATTTGTGTTCATTGCCATGGTTTACCTGTGGATATTGTTCGAACCCCGCATGGGGAAATTCTCCAGGCAGGTGGGTCTGTTCGCGTTCCTGTGGCGTTTCATATTGACCACCGGTACCGGCTCCATATTCGGGTTTCTGGTTGCGCGGGACGCCTATGATGCGGCAATCATGGCGCCTCTGTTCGTGGCCATGTCCCTGGCCGTGGGGACAGCGATGTTCCTGCTGGTTACGGCGGCGATATTCCGACTGAACGGCGAGCACCTGGAAGGTGAGTGGATAAAACGGCTGCGCACATTGAACGGCATATTCGTCGCCACCGTGATGTATTTCGTCGTGGTGCAATACGTAGCGAACCAGTACGTTACTCAACACCACGGCATCGTGCGTTTTATTCTGTCCGAGGGCGGCGCCATCAGCGCGATATTCTGGATCGGTCAGATGCTGATCGGCGGCGTCCTGCCCCTGATCGTTTTTTTCGGTTCCCGCTTTCAGGGGCTGCGCTGGACCCTGATCGGCGCCGCGCTGGTCGTTGCCGGGACCATCTCCCAGCTCTATGTGATCATTATCGGTGGACAGGCCTTCCCATTGGATCTGTTTCCCGGAAAACAGGAGAGCAGCGGCTTCTTTGACGGCGTTGTCGCCACCTATAGCGCCAGTCCGCAGGAATTGCTGCTGGGTACAGGGGGCATCGCGGCATCGCTGCTGATCATAGTGGTGGCAGTGCGGGTATTGCCGTTTGTGCCTGCTGTGCAGGACAGGCCGGATTGAAGACATGGGGTCAGACCTTGAATTTTGCATCTGATATCCGGAGTTTTTAATTTTCGGTGGTAAATGCAAAATGCAAGGTCTGACCCCAGATTACTCGATGGCCGGCATGCTGATTTCGGCAACCCATAAATCGTCCGGAAAAACCTCGTTCAGCCTCGGCCTGGCGGCGGAACTGAAGGCTCGGGGTTGCCGTGTTCAGACGTTCAAAAAAGGTCCCGACTATATCGACCCGATGTGGCTCGCGCGTGCCAGCGGTCGCCCTTGTATTAATCTCGATTTCTATACCATGTCCTCCACAGAAATCGAAAAGACATACCGAAAGTACAGTCGGGACGCCGATATCGTGGTGGTGGAAGGTAACAAGGGGCTGCACGACGGCCTGGATACCGACGGCAGTAATTCCAACGCTGCGCTGGCAAATTTACTCGATCTTCCGGTCATTCTTCTGGTGGATACCATCGGCATTACACGGGGCATCGCGCCGCTGATGCACGGTTATGAGACCTTCGACCGGAAGGTGCGCTTCGCAGGCATTGTGCTGAACAAGGTGGGCGGGCCCCGACACGAGCAGAAGTTGCGCGACGCCATTACTTATTACAGTGACATTCCCGTGCTGGGCGCTATTCATCGCAGCGAAGACATGGAGATCGACGAACGTCATATCGGATTGACACCGAGCAACGAAGACCAGCGGGCGCAAGCCAGGATACAGGCCATTGCAGGTGTCATTTCGAAGTCGGTGAATATCGATGAAATCCTGAAGTTGACCCAACAGGTGAAGATCCCGGATCCGTTGGTTGATTCAGAATCACCCGTGCACCCAGGGGCGCAGGTGCGTATTGGTGTTGCACGCGATATGGCTTTTGGTTTTTATTATCCGGACGATCTGGAGCTGATGAACCGTCTCGGCGCAAAGGTCCTGTTTTTTGATACTCTTCGCGACAAGACGCTGCCCGATGTCGACGCCCTGTTCATCGGTGGCGGGTTCCCCGAGTTGTACCTGGATGAGTTGTCCGGCAATTCCGGTTTGAAGGGCGAAATCAAGCAATTCATCGACCGTGGGAAACCGGTATACGCAGAATGCGGCGGGTTGATGTATCTGTGCCGGAATATTACCTATGATGGGGTTACCCGCCCAATGGTAGGCGCACTTTCAGCCGATGTCAGGATGCAATCCAGACCGGTCGGTCGCGGATATGTGCAGTTGCGCGAAACCGGCCAACACCCCTGGCCTGTGTTGGAGCGAGAAGCTCCCGCGGTGCTTCCCGCCCACGAGTTCCATTATTCACATCTCGATGACCTGGGCGATGACGCGGTGTTTGCATACGAGGTGGTGAGGGGAGTGGGCATTACGGATCGATTCGATGGCCTGGTGCATAAAAACACGCTGGCGACCTACACCCACCACCGCAACGTCGGGGACAATCGATGGGTCGAACGGTTTGTTGCACACATTGTGAGGTGCAACAGTGAACGAAACAATGCTCACAAAATTGCATCGTAAATTCTTAGCTTTTAAAAAAGACCGTGCACAAGCCTGTTACGGTGGAGTAATTCAGAACTTGCCTGAATTCCGGGTCATATGTACACGAAGGCCAACACGATAACGGAGAAATGCCGGCTATGACTCTGGTAATAACTGAAAAAGCGGCACAACAGATCCTGGCATCTGTTCCTGAAGGTGGGCAACAGTCATTGGATCTGCGCATCGCCGCAAAACGGAAAGAGGACGGCAGTATAGAATATGCCATGGGCCTCGATGACCGGCAGAAGGAGGATGCCCGGATCCACTGGCACGGTGTCAACGTGGTGGTCGGGCCCACCAGCACGGAACTGCTGTCGGGGACAACGCTCGACTATGTAGAACTGGAAGAAGGAAAGTTCGAATTTATTTTTATGAATCCCAATGACCCCAACTATACGCCCCCGACAGAAAGCTAGGAGCCTGTGTCTGAATTGACATTAACGGAATGGGATCGGGGAAAGGCCCTTCCTTGAGGAATTTACAGCCGTCATCCCGGCGCAGGCCGGGATCCAGACGTTCCGATAAAGGCCGTGCTTGCTGGATTCCGGCCTGCACCGGGGGTCGAATACAGGATTAATGAAGCTGCTACTCCCGGTAGTAGTCCACCAGGATCTGCGCCACTTCCGGCCGGGAGAACTCAGGAGGCGGGGCGATGCCCTGCCCCAGCATTTCCCTGACTCTGGTTCCTGACAGAAGCACGAAATCGTCCTTGTCGTGATCCGGAGCGTCC
>CAXMTM010000354.1:0-5657 GCA_964196385.1 Arenicellales bacterium | reverse complement strand
GGTCCGTTGCACCTATCTCGACACTTTTGACTGGCGTGTTTATGCGGACGGTGCCGTGCTCGAGATGACACCACGGAATACAAAGCTCAGCGTGACCTGGACTGCGTTGAACGGGAACAAGCGGTTGGGCCCCGTGGTGCTTGATCAACAACCCCGGTTTGTCGAGGATATTTCATTGTCGCCTCTGCGGCGGTGCCTTTCCCCGGTGGTGGAAATGCGGGCGCTGCTGCCACAGTTCGAGGTGCTGAGAGAGGTCCAAACGCTTGCCCTGTTGAACCAGGAGCGCAAGACAGTGGTACGTTTGCAACTTGTTTCGGAAAAAGTCCTGGAATCATTCAGCGGTAAACCGCTGCACGCGTTGAATTACTTAAAGGTGATGCCATTGCGTGGGTACGGCAAGTCCTGCGACCGGGCCGTGCAAGCGTTGTCGTCAGTATTCCAGCTTGCCGCGATCGAAGGTGACTTTATCCGCAGGACGCTGGCCCGGATGGACCGGCTGCCGGTGGATCCATCGAGATTGCGGGTGGACCTGAGCCCCGAAATACGCTCGGACACGGCCATGAAACGGGTGCTTCTGCATTTACTCAATACTGTTGACGTCAATGAAGCAGGTACCAGAACAAATGTCGACACCGAGTTTCTTCACGATTTCAGGGTCGCTGTGCGCCGCACTCGCTCCGTTTTTACCCAGGTAAAAGGCGTATTTCCAGCCGATGTTCTCGAACGGTTCACGACTGAACTGAAATGGTTGGGGGGTATTACCGGTCCGACCCGGGATTTGGATGTTTATCTGTTGACCTTCGATGAATACAAAAACAGCCTGCCCGAATTCCAACGGGAGCACCTCGAGCCGTTGCGACATTTCCTGCGCGTTCACCAGAAAATGGAACAAGAAAAAATGGCGACATCACTGGGCTCGTCGCGTTATCGGGCGTTCAAACGGGAATGGCGAGAATTCCTGGAGTCCCCGGATCCCGAAAAAACGACATTACGGAATGCAGGGCGCCCTGTCATAGACGTCGTCAGCCGGCGTATTCAGCGTGTTTACAAGCGGGCGGTCAAGGAAGGCAGGGCCATTGGCCCGGATACGCCGGCCGACGCGTTGCACAACCTGCGAAAAACCTGCAAGAAACTGCGCTATTTGATGGAGATTTTCCAGGCATTGTATCTCCCGGTTGGTGTCAAACACCTGATCAAGGCGCTCAAGGTGTTGCAGGAGAACCTGGGAGATTTTCAGGATCTTGAAGTGCAGGCTTTGACGCTCAGAAAGTTCGGCCAGCAGATGATGGATGAAGATCACGTTGGGGTGGATACGTTGTTCGTGATGGGGACATTGATCGTCGGGCTGGAGAAGCGCCAGCAAAAGGCGCGGCAGGCATTTTCGGTGTGTTTCGAAGAATTGGATTGTGCCGAAATTCGAGCGTTGTTCAGGGAGATATTTGCTGATCAGTCGACACAAAGAGTTGCGGGTTAGCCCCCGTTTCTCACCAGGCGGCCATGAATGAATAAGAAAATCCTGTTTATTTGTGTGGAGAACTCTTGCCGCAGTCAAATGGCGGAAGCTTTGGCCAGGATGGCGATTGCGGAAAAAGGGCTGTGCGGAGTCGAGGCATACAGCGCGGGTTCCAGGCCATCGGGGTTTGTCAATTCAAAAGCTATTGCCGCAATGGCGGAACTCAGTTATGACCTTTCTGTGCACGATTCGAAGTCACTGGATGAAATTCCCAGGGAGCAATTTGACGCGGTAATCACTATGGGGTGTGGAGATGAGTGCCCGTGGGTGCGTGGTGGTATTCGTGAAGATTGGGGGTTGCCGGACCCAAAGCACTTGCATGAAGCGGAATTTAATCGGGTCAGAGACGAAATCAAAACAAAGGTGGATGGGTTGTTAACGGCATTGGGCCTGGATTAACCCGTACAGGGCGTCACGGCCTCAAACCCTCATGTGGCCACGTCTGGCCTGCGCGTTTGCTCTGACCAGGACTGAGCATAACGTCCATCAATCGCTATCAGTTCATCGTGGCTGCCCGTTTCGATGATCTTTCCCCCGTCCATAACATGTATGGTGTCGGCGGCTTTGGCCGTGGTGAAGCGATGGGTGATAATTATCACCGTCTTGCCCTTTGTCAGCTTGCGGAATCGTCGCAGCCAATCGGACTCAGCCCAGGGGTCCATCGCGCTGGTGGGTTCATCCAGGACTATGATCGGGGCCGAGCGCAGGAATGCCCGGGCCAGGGCGATGCGCTGCCACTCGCCGACACTGAGGTCGATGCCGCCTTTGAACCACTTGCCAAGCCGGGTGTCGTAGCCCGCAGGCAAGTTCTCGATAATCTTGTCCACTCCCGCGTTTCGGGCTGCCGCTTCGATCCTTGATTGGTCCGGGCTGGAGTTCAAGGCCCCCAGGGAGATATTTTCGTTGACCGTATCCTGATACGGCACCGGCTGTTGAAACAAGACGGATATAGAGGCCCTCAGTTCACCCAGGGGGATATCACGGAGATCTACGCCATCCATTGTCACCCGGCCGGATTGCGGATCGTAGAATCGGCACAATAACTTGATCAGTGTGCTCTTCCCGGTGCCATTAGCGCCGACAATGGATACGATGCGCCCCGCCGGTACATCCAGGCTGAAGTCCGTAAACACGTACCGTTCGCTTTCCGGGTAGCTGAACTCGACCTTGTCGAAGCGGATTCCCGTCTCCATCGGAAAGGCCACCGGTGTGGTCTGTTCCGGCTCAGTCACTCTGGGTTGCAGCGACAAGAACTCGAACAAATTGCCCAGAAACAGCATATTTCGATAGATTTGACCGACATTCTCCAGCAGCGTGCGCATCAATCCCTGGCCCTGGCTAAACGCCTGATAAAAAAGGACCAGATCCCCCATGCTGGCACCACCGTGTATCGCCCGCCACACCATCCAGGCCATGACACCTGCGGTGGCACCCAGCCCCATCAATCCTGCCAGAAAAGCCGCCATCGCCTGATTTTTCAGGATGGCGAGGCTTTCTGTACGCAAACGTTCCCGGATCGACTGGAAGTGGGAGGAAAAGTACCGGCCCAGGTCGAACAAGCGCAACTCGGCGGCTACCTCACGTGCGGTGACCAGATAATCGTAGTACCAGGACTTGCGTTGGGCAGCAGTGGTGCGCATGTACCAGTCGTGTTCACGCACCGTGTAGCGCATGACCACGAACAACGCGGGCAGGGTGCTGACGATCAATACCAAAGGCAGCCACCAGCCGTAGGGAATCAATATCGCCGACATCGCCACCAGCGTAATTACGCTGCGCAGCAGGCCGCCAAGGCTTTCCAGTAGTTGCGTGGGCCGGTGACCTGCGTCGTGGCGAGCGCGATGCAGGTGGTCGTAATACTCCGCTGAGTCATAGAAGCTTAGATCCAGGGCGATGGACTGCCGATGTACCAGCGAGCTGATGTAGTCCTGGACCAGCAACGCTTGCGCCGAACGCACCCAGCTACTGACGCCACGGAGCAACTCCTGCAGCAACAACACGGCGCCCATGAAGACGGCCAGGACGGCCAACGGCCATACTTCCTCCCACGCCCCTGCTGAGCCGATAATCACCACCAGTTCATCCACCAGGGCACGCAGCAGCAACACGACCGCTGCCGGCAACAAACCCTGTACGACGAGCAGGAGCAGCCACCATGCCGTCCATATCCTCGCCGCCTGCCAGACCAGGGAAAAGGCGCGAGGCAGATAAGGCAATTGAGAGAACGCGTTGCTTAATTTCTCGTGGACAAATTTTCTGTCACTCACAGGTTACGGTTTCCAGGAATTGGTCGTTCGGATAACGTTCAAAAGGTCTAATAATGTAATTTACAAGAAACAATCGAAGGAGAGGTGCATCAGTCATTATAGTCATCGATAAGTCTGGGCGACTGAGGAGATTTTTCTTGTGGAATCAAAAGACAAGCGAGACTGTGCATGATGTGTGAAGTGTCCGGATTGAGGGCAAACTTTTAATTTTTTGTAAAGAATACTCTAAATCTTGTTGATTTTACGTATTGTTGAACTGAACAAGCTTCCGGCAACCTTTAATGGGCTATTGCCTATCGACCAGGAAAACTATATATTCTATCGGTAGTTAAAACCTCCCTTGTCATGGAATGGTGAGAGAATGCGCGACGGATTCGCCACAGTACCCGCACTTTGATGGTTATCGACCTCAAGGGTGCGAAACCTCCCCCGATCAAACCCGTGGCCGTGTTGCAATGGCCTGTCCGTTGGTCCCGTGGCATGAGCCTGGTCGAGTTGATGGTTGCGCTGGTTATCGGACTGGTATTGTCCGCTACCACCATCATGGTCTACATCAATAACAAACACGCCTACCAGGTACAGAACAACACCGCCACCCTTCAGGAAAACGGCCGCTTTGCACTACACCTGTTACGGGAAGATATCCGTATGGCCGGCTATTGGGGGCTGAATTATGCGTCCGAGGATATCAACAATGCGGAAACCGTCACACTGAGCAACGAGTGTGCCCCAGGCTGGGCCACGAACTATGCCAATCCCCTGACCTCCGTCAACAATGCCAACACCGGTTATACCTCCTGCATCCCCAACGCCGACTACAGCGGCAATACCGATATCCTCACCGTACGGCACGCCTCCAGCGAACCGGTGGCCAGCGCAGCCATAAACGAAAACAACGTGTATCTGCTCACCTCGCTCACCGAGGGGATGGCATTCAAAGCCGATGCGGCGTCTACCATAGATGCCGGCGTCAGCGTCGGCGAATCTCCGACGGCTTTATACCAGGTGGTGGCCCACGCCTACTATATACGACCATGGTCCCGGGCAGCGGGTGACGGCATCCCGACCCTGGTGCGTGAGGTCATCGCCGGCGGTGCGATGGCCGCTGAACCACTGGTTGAGTACGTCGAAGACTTCCAGGTCACATTCGGCCTCGACAGCAATGGTGATGGCAGCGTAGACCTGTACGACGACAACGGCACCGAAAGCAGTGATATCGATCATGTGATGACCGTCATTGCGCAAGTGCTGGTGCGCGCACCTGCTGTGGAAGCAGGTTACACCAATACGCGAACCTATCAGCTTGGCGATCGGGTCTACACCGTGAACGACGGCTTCAGACGCCAGCTGTTCACTGACACAATTTTTCTGCGCAACTGGTCGGGGCTGCGCCGTTGACGGGTGGCCCGGAGGCGACACAGAATGGGGTGGTGCTGGCCATTACCCTGCTCATTCTGCTGGTGGTCACCATAGTGGGGGTGAGTAGCATGATTACCTCGAGTATCCAGGTCTTCCTGGCCCGCAACAGCCAACTCAAACAAGTGTCGTTTCAGAACGCTGAAAGCACGGTGCTGATCGGCGAAACTGCGTGGGACGCCACGATGTCGACCTGTATCAACGATCTTGTCAATTGCACGGCCGATATAACCCCAGCGATGATTGGCAGTGTCGACAACATTGACTGGAGTGCCGTAAGCGGAGACGGGGAAACCCCCTATGGCAAGTACATCGTGGAATATCTCGGCTGGCGCGCAGTGCCGGGGGAGGGCGACAAGACCGTGCGTTTGTATCGCGTGACGGGGCTCGGTCAAGGTCCGAATACCCAGTCCCGGACCCGGATCCAGACACTCTATAAAAAATGCACCAAAGCCGACGGG
>CAXMTM010000353.1:0-3069 GCA_964196385.1 Arenicellales bacterium | reverse complement strand
GTATGAAGCCCACTCCCGGGCCACTTCCGAGGTCAGTTGCTCGCTGGCGGACAGAATCAGCCGTACACTATCCAGATTCTCAGCCCGCACAGCGGGCTGCAGCGATTTAAGTGCCGGCATGCAGCCCGACCAATAGGAGGGTACCAGATCAATAATGGAAACGCGGCCATGGGCGATGAAGTCGAACAGTGACAATGGATCACGGATTCGATCGGTTTCAGCCACCACCACGGTTGCGCCACAACTCAACGCAAGCGCGAACTGCCGCACTGAGGACGAAAACGCGAAAGAAGCCGTATGCAGATATCGATCGCCTGCGGTCACGCCCAGCGTTGCGTGCATCGCCCCGGTGTAATGACAAACATTTTCCTGGGTAATCATCACGCCCTTTGGGCATCCCATCGAGCCGGATGTGTACATGACGTAAGCCAACTGGTCCTGTGTCGCGTTACCCGCAAGGTTGTGCTTATCCTCCCGCAGGATAATGTCACGGTCAGCATCCACACAGAGTATTACCGGCTTATATGTGAACGTTTCCTGGATTGACGATCGTTCCCGTTGCGAAGTCCGGTGTGCGCGATCCAATGGAGGGAGCAACGTATTGTCGGTGATCACAACCCGTGCCCCGGTGTCATCCAGCATGAACGCGATGCGCTCCATAGGGTACTGCGGATCGCAGGCAATATAGGCGCCGCCTGCTTTCCAGATTGCCAGTATTGCGACTATCATCTCTATCGAACGAGTTAGGTAGATCGCCACCAACACCTCCGGGCCCACCCCGAACTGCAACAAATGTCGCGCCAGCTGGTTGGATCTTTCGTTCAGCTCCCGGTAGGTGAGATGCCTGGCGCCGAATTCGACCGCCACCGTGGCCGGGCTGCGTTCGACCTGCCGTTCGAACAAGCCGGGAAAACAGCAGTCGGGGACAGGCGCAGTCTTTTTGCCGCTCCACCCTAACTCTATGCGGCAGCGTTCGCTTTCGGACAGCAACTCATACTCCGACAAACGCCGCTGATGATCCGCTGCAACACCCTGTAAAAGAATCTGGAAATGCCGGGCTATGCGCTCGATCGTGTCGGCCTCGAACAGATCACCGTTGTACTGCCAGGTCGCAACGAACCCTGCCTGGCTTTCGCACAAATACAAGGTCAGGTCAAATTTCGTGGTGCCGCTGTCGACCGTGAACGGACGCGCGAACAGGTCAGCACCGAATTGAAATCCGGGGCCGGTTTCCACCTCGCTGAGGTCTTGCATGATTGGGTACTTCCAGCATCCGGATGCGGAGCGCAGGCCTTTGTCGACATGGGGAAACTCCTGCAGTACAAACATCACCTGAAACAGGGGTGTGCGGCTCAGTTCCCGATCGGGCTGTAATTCCTCAACCAGTTTTTCGAATGGAACTTCAGCGTTCGCATAAGCATGTCTTGCCGTTGTTCGTACCCGGCCCAGCAACTCAAGAAAAGTGGGATCTCCCGACAGATCGGTGCGCAGTACCAAAGTATTCGCAAAGAACCCTATGAGCGCCTCCGTTTCCAGCGCTGTCCGGTTGGCGATGGGTGTGCCCACCAGGCAGTCGGGCTGATTGCTGTAACGGAAAATCAGGGTTTTGAATACTGCCAGCAGCGTCATGAACAGCGTCACATCCGCCCGCAGACTCAATGCTTTCAATTTTTCTATCAGAGACTCGTTTATAAGAACTCGCCGCGTCGACCCACGGTATGTCTGGATCGCCGGGCGCGGCCGGTCGGCGGGAAACCCGCTGAGGCGAGGCAAGCCGGCGAGTTGTTTTTTCCAATAAGCGGGCTGATCCCGCAACAGGTTGCTTTGCAGCCGGGCGCGCTGCCAGCAGGCAAAATCGGTGTACTGGATCTTTAGATCCGGCAGCGTCGACGGTCTGCCTGCCTGCAATGATTCATACAGCGATCCAAGCTCCCTGTGCAGCACGACCGTGGACCAGCCGTCCGAGATAATGTGGTGCTTGATCAACAGCAGCACATGCTCTCGTGCACTCAATCGAACGAGTGTCGCGCTAAACAACGGGCCGCGACTGAGATCAAAGGGCCGCATGACCTCCCCGGCAGCCAGACGAAGCGCCTCGGCCTTTCGTTGGGGCGCCGGCAAGGTTGTTAAATCTATAAGCGGCAACTGCGTCGGTTCCGGTGGGGCCACGGCCTGAACTACTTGCCCGTTTACCAGGTAAATGCTCGTTCGTAACGTATGGTGACGACGGGTGATCTCGTCGAGGCTTCGCGCCAGCACGGATTGATCCAGCACGCCCCCGATCAACAGCGAAGCAGACATGTTATAAGCAGCGCCGGCACCGATTTGATCAAGAAACCACAAACGCTGCTGCCCAAAAGAAAGAGGTAAAGGGCCTGCCGCGTCGAGCCGGGAAATGACCGCGGCGCCAGAAGCTTGTTCCAGCTGCAAAGACTCCGGCGCAAGCCGGACACGCCCTTGTGCAATCAAATCCGCGATACGCTGACCGATCAAAAGCGCCAGTCCGGCTATAGTCGGCTTTTCAAACAGGCTTTCCACAGGCAGTTCCAGCCGGAATGTCTGTTCCACCCGGGCAACCACCTGCCCTGCCGCCAGGGAGTCCCCGCCCAGTTGAAAAAAGTTATGGTGAATACCGGGGCGGTCGATATTCAACACGCCGGCCCAGATATCCGCCAGTTTGCGCTCAACGGGCGTGCGTGCAGGATTTGTCTCGGAGGCGGCCCGGGCCCGGTGCGGTGCGGAGCTCAGGGAACGCAGTTCTGCGGCGACCTCATCCCGGCACAGTTTCCCGCTACGGCCTTTGAGGATTTCTTTTACGATCGTAATCTGTCGCGGCACTTGAAAGTGGGCGAGGCGTGTGGCGGCAAAATCACGAATTTCCTGAATGAGATGATCCCCCCCGGATGTTCCGGCGTTTGTGTAATCAGACTGTGCAAGACTTGTTTCCAGAACAACCGCAGCGGCAATGTCCTCGCCCAACACGGGATGGGGAAGCGCAAACGTCACCGCCTGGGTGACCGCCGGGTGCTCCATCAGTACCTCGTCGATTTGTACTGCCGAGATCTTTTC
>CAXMTM010000352.1:0-3365 GCA_964196385.1 Arenicellales bacterium | reverse complement strand
GCGCCACCCAATCGTCCGGATATACTTGTGCAACCGTGGATCGACGATGAACTCTGGCTGGTGTGTGGACCCAATCATCCCCTTGCGTCGCACAACATGATATCCGTGGATCGCTTGAAGAGCGGTCGATTCGTGTTGCGGGAAGCCCGGTCTTCGCTCAGGGAAAATCTCGACGAAGCCCTGCGGCAAATCGGCATCAACCAACTCCATTGCGAATTGGAGGCGGGATCGAACAAAGCGATTATGGAGATATTGTCCAAGGACGACCTGCTGAGTTTTCTGCCAAGGTTTTTTGTGGCCGGCCCCGTCACCGAGGACAAGATTCACCGGATCAAGGTCAAGGGTTTTAGAATTCTGAGGACCCTGTGGATTGCAAGACGTAAGGACCGGCTTTCGCACCCGCCGACGGAAGCCTTCGTTGAGATGCTGACGTACCAGCGCTAGCCCGCATTTCTCACCAGGATCCCGGATGATTACGCAGGACAGGTGTAGATGAACGCCGGGCTGCAATGCTTTAATAATTACTCATAGCCGCCTGGTAAAAAAATGCGGGCTGGTGATCAACCAAACAACCCGTGGAGATACCAGTCGCCCCCATGTTTCAGGTCCTGGAAAATCCATAAACGGCGTCCTCGCGGGCAGATCGCCGTATAGTAGTCACGACAGTGCTCATTGCCATCCCACCACCCGGATTCAATACGTTCCGGACCGTTGATGATGTTGAGCAAGCCCGCGTCCGGGGCACGATCCGCCGTATAACCCAGGGGGCGGGGTTTGTGGAGCAACCACAAGGGCCGTGTCGCCGGGTTGACGATAGACGGTTCCACCGCCCGTACCCGGCGCCAGGCGTATTCGGGGCGATAATCGGCGGACACTTTCGGCGCCCACAGGCGCTTTTTACCCAAACGGGCTTCCAGTTCGTCCAGCGTGTGCGCCCAGTCTTTTGCCGCAGCGGAGATTTCAAACAGGTCCCCGCTTGCCGGGCTGTCGGACTGGAAATCCGAGGCTGACAAGTAAATGCCTACCACCGGGGCATACAACTCATGCCGTTGAATGCGCTCATGCAGCAGCTTCGCCCACTGCCCGGTCTCACGCGTCGGCAGGCGGGATCCCAGTTTGATCCGGGTGGCCGGTTTTTCCGCGTGTTGCAGCAGCACCAGGATATTTCCGGCAACGGCGTTCCTGCCTGCCAGGAAATCGGCGAACTGCTCCAGCAAAACTCTTACAGCCCGCAAGATAAAATCCACCTCGATCGTTTCCGCTTCCAACTCAAAATGGTGCTCGAACCGGATCGGCAGGGGATCAGTTTCGCGCGGATCAGGATGTTTATCCAGCACCTGGTCGATCTTTTTTACGACCTCCGGCCCGAAACGGCGGGCCAGGTCGTGGCGTGGCAAACGCCATAATTCACACAGGGATGAAACCCCCACGGACCGCAGTTTGCGGAGTGTCTCCCCGGCCAGCCCTAATGAGCGAACGGGCAATGCTTTTAATGACGCCCTGAGACCCGCCCTGTCCGTGACCAGCCCTGCCCACCCGGCGCCCGCCAATATCACACTCGCCCCCGGGGTTGGCGTTACCGCAACAAAATGACGGCATCCCGACAGATCCAGGTCATGACATAACCTTTCATATAAAGCCTCGATTCCGCCAAACAGCTTCAAACTGGCCGAGATTTCAAAAAGCAGTGTTGTCGGTGGATCTATACAGACGGTTGGCGTAAAGCGGTTGGCCCAGCGGTGGAATTTGCGTAAATGACGGTATTCCGCATCGGCATCGCGGGGCCGGACACCAAGCCCGGAGCATATCGCCAGCGCCGCATTGACGTTCAACCCGGGGACAATGCCCAGTGAACGGGCATTTTCAGCGGCCTGATAAACCACCTCACCCCGCCGCGAGGACTCGGTAACAACCGCACATTCATCTGCGTCTATCGACAGCGCTTCCAGGGCCAGCAGGGGGAAATCAACGGCCACCCACAGCAGCGAGGCCGGCGCCCGAATGGGATCCAGGGTGGATTCCTTCTCGACAGGAATCCCATATTGCGCCGCGTGATGCACGGGTTAATGCGGGTTAAAGAGCCACGGAAACCCGGGGCCGGTGGCAGCCGCCCCGGGCTTTCACGATATCGATCGTCACGCCCTCCTCGGCCGGGTGTATTTGCAGTCGCAGTGCCGCCGACGACGCCCGCCATTTCGCCTCGGTCGTGTGCAGTACGACCCCAAGGCCCGCCCCGGCTTCCGCGGCCAGCTGCAGGCGGCGGGTCTCCACATCCGACAAATATGCCGGCCACGCCAGGATCATGCCGCAGGCCCGTGTGGCCAACAGTCTCTCCATGGCCCAGGAAACATTACCGGTTTGCGCGTCCACAACCAGTACATACTGTAAATCCAGTCCCGCCCGAGCCAGCGCGGGGGCGTAGGGCAGATAAGGCGGGGCAATCCAGACAATCTGACGCTTGTCCTGATTCAGGCGCACCATGGCCGGCAGCAATAAACGCAATTCACCCAACCCCCAATACGGCACCACCATTTCGACCAGGCCCCCACTTGGCCACCCCTGTGTCGGCAATACCCGATCCAGCCCCGGAAAACCGGTGCTGACGCCGCTGCCTTTGCCACTTCCCGCATTGCCTTGCCATACAAGATGGTGTTTGCTTAACAGTCCCTGCAGGTTGGTTTTCATGACTGGTCATATAATCACTGTTTTTATATACAGTATCATAATTTCGGAAAGACAACGAATGGAAACAGAAATTTAAATTTGAAATTACTTTAAGTATTTGCTATTTTTCTTTATTATTCATATAGTTAAACTTCTTTTATAATGTATTTTATTGTTTTTCACGCAACACATAACCCCGATGAATGATCACATGCTCGTGCACCCCCTACTCCTCTTTTAACCGGGTCTGTGGGTTTATGACTATCCGGGCCAGGCGCCTTCGTAGTTCTGGTGGGCGTCTTCGTGAATGGCAGCGCAACGATTCTGAGCGAGTTACTGGGCCGCAAGTTGTTCCCGACAATGGAATACGGATCCTGGTTCGGTATTGCTGTGGGCTTTCTGGATATTTGCGGCGGTGTATGCCCGGAACTCCGTTTACGGCACAATACCCGCTTCAAACCGTTCCGCTCCTACGGCATCATCGGATACAGCGCCTACCTCCTGCATCCCCTGTTGATCGATGTGCTTGGAAAACTGTCGGTGTTTTATATCGGGCTGGATCTGACCGGCGTGCCACTGTTTGTGGTGAAATAACCCACCGCAGAAAATCAGTGTCCTTTGGACAAAAACTCCTGAGCCTGTTGTATCCACTGCTCTCTTTCGATGCGGCCCTTGAAATTGAGTTCGGCATTGATTTTTTC
>CAXMTM010000351.1:0-9718 GCA_964196385.1 Arenicellales bacterium | reverse complement strand
ATGCCGGCGTTGTATAACCTGATCAGGAATTCGATGACGGCTCTGTTGACGCCGGAATAACCGCGAGCGAGCGCGTTGATCTTGAGCAGCAGGATCAACCGGACGGTGTCGTCGTCCAGTAGTGCGCCAACACCGGTGGCGTGGGAAAGAACGAGATTGGTTTGCAATACGGCCAACTGTGCCTGGTCGATCCGGGTCTGAGCCAATCGCCCGAAACCAGTGTTGACACCATAGACCGTGTCACCACTTGCGATTACGTTGTCTACCACGGCTCGGCTACGGGTGACGTGCTGCCAGGCACTGTCCGCGACTTCAAGTGAAACGGAGGAATAATAGACCCGCCTCAAATCAGCAATGCCAAGATGTCCGGGATCAAGACGGAGTGTTTCGTTCATCGGGCGGCCGCCAGTTCTGATATTGATTTTTTGAAGTCAACGGCAATTTTACCCTGCATCGGGTGCTCCCGGTTCACCACCACCTGACGGCCGCCGACGAAAACATCCCGCACCGTATTGCTGTTGCCGGAAAATATCCAGCTGTCGAGCAGAGCATCGCCGTTGCGTGCGTACAAAAGAGGATGTCCGGTATCGAGTGTGATCAGGTCGGCACGGTATCCGTTTTCGATGCGGCCGATCTTTCTGTCGCAGGCCCGTGCACCGCCGGCGACAGCAGATTCGAACAGGAATCTTCCGGTACTTGTGTGGCCTCCATCCGGGGCGAGCACGTTGCGGGCGCGGTGTACGAGTCGCTGCCCGTATTCGAGCCAGCGCAACTCTTCCACGGGGCTCACCGATATATGGCTGTCGGAGCCGATTCCGAACAGGCCCCCGCTGGCCACAAAATCTTTGGCCGCGAAGACTCCGTCGCCGAGATTGGCCTCAGTGGTGGGGCACAGACCGGCCACGGCCCCGCTGCGGGCAAGGGTCCGGGTTTCCTCTGCATCCATGTGTGTGGCATGGATCAGACACCATCTTTGGTCTATTTCGAAATTGGACAATAACCACTGCACCGGTGTTTGACCAGACCAGTTCTTGCACGCGTCCACTTCACGGGTCTGTTCCGCAATATGAATGTGTATGGGATGGGTGGTGTTGTACGACTGATCGAGCACCGTGCTCAGAACCTCCCGGCTGACTGCCCTGAGCGAATGGGGCGCCACGCCAACCTGGGCGTTGGGGTCACCGCAAGCGTTCTCAACCAGTACATTCAGGATGGTGAGGTAGCGGTCGGCATTATTGACGAATCGCTTTTGCCCGGCCTGCGGCGGCCGTTCACCAAAGTCACTGTAACCATACAGCACCGGCAGGCTGGTCATGCCTATGCCGGTGGTGCGGGCCGCGTTGCAGGTGCGCAGGGTCATTTCCGCAGGATTGTCATAGGGTTCACCATCCGCATCATGGTGGAGATACTGAAATTCCGCGACCGAGGTATAACCGGATTTCAACATCTCGACGTACAGTTGTGCCGCTATCGTTTCCATCTGTGGCGGCGTCACCCTATTCACGCAGTCGTACATAACGGTGCGCCAACTCCAGAAACTGTCGGCGCCCGGGCCCGGGTATTCCGCCAGGCCCGCCATGGCGCGCTGGTGGGCGTGGGAATGCACATTCGGCATGCCGGGCAACACGCACCCCGGCAGCGGGGAACCGCGCGTCACGGCAACGTCGGTGACGACGTCTACAATGTCACCCCGCGGGTCGATGTAAATGTCAACATCCTGTGACCATCCTGCGGGCAGCAGGGCGAGATCAAAGTGTAGAATCTGCATAATTCATGGTGTACCGGGCTGATGTCATTATTGCATTGATCGGTGAAAAGAATATATTTGTATAGACAACTCATAAAATAGACAACGATGCCGACTTGCTGGGATTCCATCTGGTACAACGCCAACGTAGCGACGATGTTGCCGGATGTCCAGGCGTACGGGTTGCTGCGGGACGGGGCCGTGTGCGTCAGGCAGGGACTCATTGACTGGATTGGCCCCACCGCCGCGCTGCCGGCCGGGTCCCTTGCCGAAAGCGTGGATAAAATGGATTGCGGCGGTGGCCTGGTCACGCCGGGTCTGGTCGATTGCCATACTCATCTGGTTTATGCCGGCAATCGTGCCGGGGAGTTCGAGTTGAGGTTGAACGGCGCAAGCTATGAAGAAATTGCAGGTGGCGGCGGGGGCATCAACGCCACCGTCCAGGCCACCCGCTCGGCGAGTATGGACGAACTGTATGAGCAGTCGGCGCCGCGTCTCGATAGCTTGCTTGCGAACGGGGTTACTACTGTCGAGATCAAATCGGGTTACGGGCTGGACACGGCCACCGAACTCAAGATGCTGCGCGTCGCCAAACGCCTCGCAGATAACAAGCCGGTAGACATAATCACGACTTTTCTCGGCGCCCATGCAATCCCTGTGGAATATCAAGGCTGTTCGGATGAGTATATCGATCTCGTCTGCAAGGATATGCTGCCCCGAATCGCCGACGAGGGGTTGGCCGACGCGGTGGATGCTTTCTGTGAAGGCATCGCGTTTTCCCCGGATCAGGTCGAACGGGTCTTTATCGCTGCCGCTGACCTGGGGCTGAAAATCAAGTGTCACGCGGAGCAACTGAGTAATTTACACGGCGCGGCCCTGGCCGCTCGGCACGGCGCCTTGTCGGTGGACCATCTCGAATATCTGGATGAGGATGATGTTCAGGTGATCGCCCGGGCCGGGACCGTTGCGGTATTGCTGCCCGGCGCTTTTTATATGCTGCGGGAAACCCGCTGTCCCCCCGTCGATGAATTGCGTCGACAGCGTGTACCTATTGCCATCGCCACGGATTCCAATCCAGGCAGTTCACCTGTACAGTCCATGACATTGATGTTGAACATGGCTTGTACGTTGTTCCGGTTGACCCCGGAAGAAGCACTGGCCGGGGCCACCCGTGAGGGCGCAAGAGCACTGGGCCTGGCGCAAACCACAGGGACACTGGAAACCGGCAAACACGCCAACCTGGTATTGTGGAACGCCGTGGATCCGGCCGAGTTGAGCTATAACATCGGCAACAATCCCTGCCAGTCCGTCATGTACCGGGGACAGACCCAAAGAAACCGATATATTGCGTGATATGTGCGCAGATTTATAATCTTTCCGGGCTTAGCCCCTCGATCAAATCATCAGGAGAATTTCCATGACTGCCTCAGTCGAAAACATCCCGGGCCGCAGTGACCCCAGCAGGGTGATCCGCTCACCCCGCGGCAACAAGCTCACCTGTAAGAGCTGGTTGACCGAAGCCCCCTACCGGATGCTGCACAACAACCTGGACCCGGACGTGGCCGAGCGCCCGGAAGATCTTGTCGTTTACGGAGGCATCGGCAGGGCGGCCCGCAACTGGGCGTGTTTCGACCAGATCTGCGACGCCCTCACCCGGCTGGAGGCGGATGAAAGCCTGCTGATCCAATCCGGAAAACCGGTGGGCATCTTCAAGTCACACAAGGACGCACCACGTGTACTCATCGCCAACTCGAACCTGGTCCACAAGTGGGCCACGTGGGAGCATTTCAATGAGCTCGACAGAAAGGGGTTGATGATGTACGGACAGATGACCGCGGGATCCTGGATCTATATCGGCAGCCAGGGCATCGTTCAGGGCACCTATGAAACCTTCGTCGAACTGGCCCGTCAGCACTACGGCGGCGATGCCCGGGGAAAATGGATTCTGACCGCCGGGCTGGGCGGCATGGGCGGTGCCCAGCCCCTGGCCGCCACCATGGCGGGTTTCAGCATGCTGGCTATCGAATGCGACGAGACGCGAGTCGATTTTCGGTTGCGGAACCGCTACCTGGATAAAAAAGCGGCCGACCTCGATGAGGCGCTGGCAATGATGGCTGACGCCGCCCACCGTGAACAGACCGTTTCCGTCGGCCTGGTCGGTAACGCGGCGGAACTGGTGCCGCAAATGCTCGCGCAGGGCATCAGACCGGATGTCGTAACCGACCAGACTTCCGCCCATGACCCGGTAAACGGTTATTTGCCCATCGGCTGGACGCTGGAACAATGGCGGGCATCGGCTAAAACGGACCCCGAAAAAGTGGCCGCCGCAGCCCGTAAATCCATGGCTGTGCATGTCAAAGCCATGCTGGGGTTTTATCACCAGGGCATCCCTACCATCGATTATGGTAACAATATTCGCCAGGAAGCGAAGGACATGGGCGTGGACGACGCCTTCGATTTTCCGGGTTTCGTACCCGCCTGCATCCGTCCCCTGTTCTGTCGGGGCAAGGGCCCGTTCCGCTGGGTAGCGCTGTCCGGCGACCCTGAGGATATTTACAGGACCGATGCCCGGGTCAAGGAGCTGTTGCCCGATGACAATCATTTACACAACTGGCTCGACATGGCCCGGGAACGGATTGAGTTTCAGGGTTTGCCGGCGCGTATTTGCTGGGTTGGCCTGGGAGATCGCCAGCGCCTCGGGCTGGCGTTCAACGACATGGTTAAAAGCGGCGAGTTGAAAGCGCCGATAGTGATCGGTAGAGACCATCTGGATTCGGGGTCGGTGGCGAGTCCGAACCGGGAGACGGAATCCATGCGGGACGGATCAGACGCAGTGGCGGACTGGCCGTTGTTGAACGCCTTGCTGAATACCGCCGGTGGCGCAACCTGGGTATCGATTCACCACGGTGGCGGAGTCGGCATGGGCTACTCGCTGCACGCCGGCGTGGTCATCGTGTGCGACGGCACGGACGACGCTGCACGGCGCATTGATCGGGTGCTGTGGAATGATCCCGCCACCGGGGTCATGCGGCACGCAGATGCGGGCTACGACCTGGCAATAGAATGTGCCCGCGAAAAGGGACTGGACCTGCCCGGCATAGACCTCCAGCCATGACAACGTCCCGTAGATCCCGCACTGGCAGTCGGCGCCGGCGCAGCCCGGACCAGGCGGGCCTTGACCAACCCCCGTTCCGGCAGTTGCGCAATCCTTACCGGCCGGTCGAATTGCTGTCCGCGGATGAAATCGAGGCTATACACAATGCTTCGTTGACGGTGCTGGAAGAAATCGGCATCAATTTTCTATTGCCGGAGGCGCGGGACATCCTGCGGGCGGCTGGCGCCGATGTGGAGCCGGACGGTGAAAGAGTCCGCTTCGACCGGGGGTTGATCGAACAATCCCTCAAGTCTATTCCCCGAGAATTTACGTTACACGCCCGCAATGCGGAGCGAAATCTCATTTTCGGCGGCAACTGCCTGAACATATCCTCGGTCAGCAGCCCGCCCAATGTATCCGATCTGGATGGCGGACGCCGCAGCGGCAATTTCGCCGACTACTGTAATTTCCTGAAATTGTCACAAAGTCTGAACATCGTTCACATGACATTCGGACATCCCGTGGAACCCATGGATATCGCGCCCGACATCCGGCACCTGCGTTCAACCCTGACCCGGATCGAACTGACCGATAAAGCGTTTTCCGGTTATTCCCTGGGCCGGCAGAGGATTCTGGATGTAATCGAAATGGCCAGGATCTCACGCGGGATCAACGCGGACCAGTTGTGCAGTGAGCCCAGCCTGATTTCCAACATAAACGCCAACTCACCACTGCAGTTCGATAGACCCATGTTGTGGGGAATTATGGAGATGTCCAGCCGCAACCAGGCGATCAGCATCACGCCGTTTACCCTGTCCGGGGCCATGGCGCCTGTAACGGTTGCAGGAGCGCTGGTGCAACAGAACGCCGAGGCTTTGGCGGGATTATCGTTTACACAATTGGTGAATCCGGGGGCTCCGGTGATTTACGGTGGGTTCACATCCAATGTGGACATGAAGACGGGTTCACCTGCTTTCGGGACACCGGAAAACGCCAAAGCCACGTTGGCAGGCGGCCAGCTCGCCCGTCGATACGGGATTCCGTATCGCTCGTCAAACGTCAATGCGTCCAATGCGCCGGACGCACAGGCCGTCTACGAATCCATGATGGTGACCTGGGCCGCCGTCATGGGCGGCGCCAATGTCATCTATCACGGTTGTGGTTGGCTGGAGGGCGGTTTGACCGCTTCCTTCGAGAAATTCATCATCGACGCCGAGATCATGCAGATGATGGCTGCATTCCTGGACCCTCTCGGTGTAAGCACCGCTGACCTGGGCGTGGAGGCCATCCGCGATGTAGGACCCGGCGGGCATTTTTTCAGCACAGCGCACACACTGGAGCGCTACGAAACGGCATTTTACAAACCCATCCTTTCCGATTGGCGTAATTTCGAAACCTGGTCCGAAGCCGGGTCGGTGGATGCCACGCACCGGGCCAACGCAATTTACAAGAAACTGGTGGCGGGGTTCCAGCCCCCGCCGCTGGACCCGGGCACTCATGAGGAGTTGGAGGCTTTCGTATCGCGCCGCATCGAGGAGGGCGGGGCGCCCATTACTTAAGGGCCCGCGCCAA
This sequence comes from Arenicellales bacterium, assembly GCA_964196385.1. Taxonomy (GTDB): domain Bacteria; phylum Pseudomonadota; class Gammaproteobacteria; order Arenicellales; family JAANXG01; genus JAHEKE01. The sequence goes on along the minus strand of CAXMTM010000351.1, from coordinate 3,305 downwards.
AATGTGAACTAATTTTGGGGCGGCCCTCAGTGTCCAACCAGTTGTAATACAGACTGAGCGCAAGTCGGTAGAAGCCGACCCTTATTCGTCATTCCGGCGCAGGCCGGAATCCAGGAAACCAGGGTCTGTATCGGCGCCTATGGACCCCGGCCTGCGCCGGGGTGACGGCTGTCCAGGCCTTGCGCGGGCTTGGCAAGAATTATTAGGTATAAAAGGTAACTCATTGTTATATATGAATATACGGCGTATTTGGAGAATTTACTTTAACCTGTTTCAGGGGAATGCATGACAATTACCAAGCCTGTTCTGCCTGCGAAATACACCATCCATCCGTTGCCGGATGTGGGCATTGATAGCATCATCGCGCCCATCGTCAGGGAATCGACAGAGTCTCCGGTGCTCAATACGGTACCGGCCCGGCAACTATTTGAGCAACTGCCCACTGCGTTGCCTGAATCCGGTGTGCCACTCGCCGACGTGCTTACTGAACTGGACACGGTAGTAACCCGTCACAGCCGGCACAATGCCCATCCGGGTTTTTTCGGCTATATCGCGGGCCCGGGTGTGCCCACGGATCCGTTGGCCCACGCCATGGTCGCGGCCCTGAATCAGAATGTAATTGGTTACCCCGGTGCACCGGGAGCCGCTGTGGTCGAACAGACCCTGGTGAGTTGGCTGCGGCAATTATCGGGTTTGCCCGACTCTGCGGACGGGGTCGTCGTCAGCGGTGGTTCCGTGGCCAATTTGTCTGCATTGACGGCGGCGCTGTATTGGGCGATCGGCAGTGAATACATCGAATCGGGCGCGGCGTCCTGTACCGCAACCAGGCCCGTCGTCATCGCCTCAAAGACCGTACATTTTTCCATACAGCGGGCGGCGGTGGTCATGGGTCTTGGCACTGATAACGTCATCGCCGTGGACCATGACGAGAGGTTTAGAATGTGCCCCGACAGCCTTGAACAGACCCTCAATCGATGTGTACAGCGTCATCAGCAGCCGGTATGCGTAGTGGCCAGTGCCGGCTCTACATTAACCGGCGCCATTGATCCGCTGTCGGCCATAGCCGATATATGTGAAAGATACGGCATATGGCTGCACGTTGATGCCGCCTATGGGGGAGCGGGAATGTTAAGCAGGGCACTGCGCCCCAAATTTTGTGGCATCGAAAGGGCAAACTCGGTGTGCATGGACCTGCACAAGTGGTTCTATATAGGTTTTGACGGTAGTTTGCTGCTGTTTCGCGACCCCGGGCAGGCACGAAACGTATTCTATACGCGATCGGACTACGTACACTTCCCCCGGGACGGCGCCCCCGAAGAGCACATGTTTTTCCATTTCAGCCCGGAACTGTCCCGCAGGTTCCGGGCGCTGCCGGCCTATGTAGCTTTTCGTTACTATGGTGCGGAACTGCTGGGCCGGAATGTGTTACACAATCACGAGTGCGCCGTCTACCTGGCCCGGTTGGTGGATCAGGCCCCGGATATGGAACTCATATGTGAACCTGATTTGTCGATCTGTTGTTTCAGGTACAACCCGCCGGAACTGCAGTCCGACGCCACCGGCGTGGACAGGATCAATGCCCGGATTCGCGACCGGCTCCAGGAAGAGGGCGATTTTTTCCTGTCCGCAACCACGATTCAAGGTAGAGCCGTACTAAGGGTCTGTATTGTCAGCCATACCACGCGGGCCCGGCACATCGAACAATTGATGCAAACGGTGCGTCGGTTTGGCCGCTCTTTACGAATGTCTCAAGACTCCGCACTCAATGTCTGAAGCCATGATCATACACCGGGGAGGCTGTCACTGCGCTACGGAACCGAAGAGCGCTACTCTCTCTATCACAGAAATTCGCGCCAACTCTCGCGCCACATAAGTAGCTGCAAGACGAAAGTTCTGCTGCCTTTTCTGCGCTCGTTGATTTTCCTCCCGCACTTCCGTGTGGAGGGGAGGCTCCGCTAATGACGATACGTCTTCGTTGTCCCACTGTTTATCCATAGACTCCTCCGAAGCCGACAGGCTCATGTTTGACTCGAAGGCAGGTTTGATTGACGCCAACGCAGGCTGGTTCGCATTGTCTTGTAGTGGGACGCCGTGATTTTCCGCATGCCCACTTGAAGTGAGAGGCCGGGTCGTTTGGTCATTCGTTCCACGAATTTTTCCAGCCTTACACTCAGATTGCTACGGTGTTGTGGGTTGATGCGTCGACGGAAACGAAACATATTTGCGTTGGTCCGACCCCGCTCTGACGAAACGCATGGCTATAGGCGGATATTAGGCTAGTATTGAAGATGAGGAAGGTGAAGTTGTGAAAAATATGAGCAAATAACAGCGCAAACGCGTTGGGGGTGAGTTTTGATTGGATCATGGTTGAGATTCTTTCCGGATCTGGCCCAGGTCGGTGATTCCTTTTGGCGTGAAACACTGAGTCGCATCGAACTGGGGCGACTGTCTCGGGGTGACTATTTGTACCGCGATGGGGAAATGTGTCGCCACTATGTATTGATGGTCGAGGGCCTTATTCGGGTGTCGAGGATCTCCGACGCCGGTCGCGAGATCATGCTATACCGCATCGAACCGGGGGAAAGTTGTTTGTTGACTACCGCCATTCTGTTCAGCGGTGGACGCTACCCAACGGATGCAATCGCCGAAACCGACTCCCTTCTTGTATTGCTTTCCGTCAAAGATTTCGAGAGGGCATTCGAGCGGTCGTCTGGGTTTCGTCAGTTCGTCTGTGCGCAGAGCGGGCAGCGGATCTGCGACCTCGTCATGTTGCTGGAACGTGTGGCATTTGGTGATGTCGACACCCGGTTGGCGCATTGGCTGTTGGCGCACGACAGCGATTCGAAAATAGCGATCGAAGTCTCCCACAGCGAGCTTGCCCGGGAAGTCGGCACCGTCAGGGAGGTGGTGAGTCGACGACTGAAATTATTCGAGCGCCGTGGTTGGGTTCATCTGGGCAGGCGACAAATCCAGGTCGCCGATGAAAATGGGCTTATGCAGTTTGCCCCCGATAACGGAAACGGCGGTTAGGGCCACGCCCCGCACGTGGCCACGCTTTCTTGGTGACCAATATCACACTGCAACCACGTTTCTTGAGAATACCGGCGAATCGACGTGGATATTGACATAATTGCTTGACGCCCGCCTCGGCAAAGCGCTAGTTTTAAACCCGGACATTTCACAAATCATGCACAATCTCGCTTGTTTATTGATCCCACAAGGAATATTTCCTCAGTCGGGAGTAATCACTGATGTTCCTTCTGTAGTTCCTTGTGACACAATACCCTGCGTATTCTTGCGCAGAT
>CAXMTM010000350.1:0-1663 GCA_964196385.1 Arenicellales bacterium | reverse complement strand
CCTGATGCTACCGCTATTTGGCGAACAAAGTTTCACCAGGCATATCGAACGTGCCGAGGATCTGGGAATAATACCTGCGGTCCTGCGGTTGCCCGGCTTAGGGCTGGATATCGATGATCCCGAGGACCTCGAGGCCCTGCGTAAACGAGTGATTCACCGCAACGCCTACGGATTCTTGCGACCATGCGCCGGAGTGGGGCAATGAGCGAGATTACCGCCATTTTGGACAGGGCAATCGACGGACACCGCCCATCGCGCCAGGAAGCGATGACGCTTGCCCGAAGCGAAGATGTGGATACCCTGGCCGCCGTTGCGCAAGAGCTTACCCTGGCCCACCAGCAACGGTTGGTGAGCTACTCGCGAAAGGTGTTCATCCCGTTGACGCACCTGTGTCGTGATGTTTGCCACTACTGCACGTTTGCCGCAACACCAACCAGGAATGAGACCGCTTTCCTGTCGCCCGAGCAGGTGTTACAGATTGCCCGCGCAGGGGTGGACGCGGGTTGCAAGGAGGCACTGTTTACCTTGGGCGACAAGCCGGAACTTCGATACAGAGCGGCCCGCGAGGCGTTGACTGATCTCGGCCATCACTCGACCCTGTCGTATCTTGAGGCGGTGGCGCAGATGACGCTGGATGAGACCGGTCTTGTGCCCCACCTTAACCCGGGTGTGATGTCCCGCGATGAATTGACCAAACTGCGCCGGGTCTCAGCTTCCATGGGCATGATGCTTGAATCTTCCTCCGCACGATTGTGCGCAAAAGGCGGTCCTCATTGGGGCTCTCCGGACAAGCTGCCCGCGGTTCGCCTTGACACGATCCATGCCGCCGGTGAACTGCACATTCCGTTCACCAGCGGTGTACTGATTGGAATCGGCGAGACCCGGGAAGAACGTGTCGACACCCTGTTGGCGATCCGTGATGTGCACGATGTTTACGGACACATACAAGAAGTCATCATCCAGAACTTTCGGGCGAAGCCCGGTACCCTGATGGCAGCGGCACTGGAACCCACCCTGACCGAGCAGGTGTGGTCAATCGCGGTGGCGCGGATCCTTTTTGGCGGTGGGATGACCATTCAATCTCCGCCCAACCTGCGGCCGGACTGCCACTCGCAATTGATTGCGGCCGGTATCAATGACTGGGGCGGCGTCTCACCGGTCACACCGGACCATGTCAACCCGGAGGCCCCTTGGCCGCAGTTAGACGACCTTGCCACTGCGACGGCGTCCGCCGGTCGCCTGCTGGTGGAACGCCTTGCCATTCACCCTGGTTATCTCCGCGCGCCGGAAAAGTGGCTCGATCAATCGATCCGGCCCTCCGTGTTGCGCCTGAGTGATAGCTGCGGGTTAGCCCGCGACAGCGACTGGTTCGCCGGTATTCGCACCGCTTTACCCCAGGTCGGCGGGCCGAAAACTGGGAGCACCGATAAATTATCGATCCAAATCCAGGAAATCCTGAAACGCGTCGTGGTTGGGGAACCTCTTGGGAAAAAGGACATTGTGCTCCTGTTTGCGGCGCGGGGGTGTGATTTCGATGCCGTGGTCACCGCTGCCGACCAACTGCGCCGGAACACCGTTGGGGATGACGTCACCTTTGTAGTCAACCGGAATATCAACTATACGAATGTCTGCTACTACCATTGTGGTTTCTGTGCATTTTCCA
>CAXMTM010000349.1:0-6392 GCA_964196385.1 Arenicellales bacterium | reverse complement strand
AGGCTTAGTATATGGGGAGAGGGCAGTTGGCAGTCCACAAATGTATAACCCCATTGCCTGAGGACTTCAACCAGTCGGGCGAGGGCAACCTTGGATGCATCTGTTTTGGTGCTGAACATGCTTTCCCCAAAAAAAGCCCGGCCGAGTGCCAGCCCGTAGAGGCCGCCGACAAGCTTGCCACTGCACCAGGTTTCAACGGAGTGGGCATAACCCATCAGGTGCAGCTGGTTGTACGCCCTGGCCATTTCTTGCGTGATCCAGGTGCCGGCCACAGGATCCTTTTTACGGGGCGCGGCACAGGCTGTCACGATCTCTCTGAAACTGGTGTCCATGGTTACGCTGTAGACTTTTTTTTGCAGTTGTTTTTTCAGACTGCGCGACACTTTGAAATCATCCAGGTAGAGCAAAGCCCTCGGATCGGGGGACCACCAGAGAATCGGCTGGCCGGCGCTGTACCACGGGAAGATTCCTCGCCGGTATGCGTCGAGCAGCCGCTTGCTGGACAGGTCACCGCCAATGGCGAGCAGGCCTTCCGGCGTGGCTTGTTCGACCGGTGGAAACATGGATGTTGCTGCGTGTGATGATAATAAGTACATGCGCTTATAGTTTGAAACAGAGTGGCATCATACGCAACATAATATAGGACACTACATTTACTTGAACGGAGCGTGTTCGTGCAATACGTCGCTATACTGGCCGACATGCTCACTTTCGGTGTCCACGAAATCCGTGATTGCATCCCTGAATCGCACATCCTTCAACCAGTGCATCGAGTAGGTCATGGTGGGCAGCAATCCACGGCTGAGTTTGTGTTCCCCCTGTGCCCCGGCTTCAAATCGGAGCAGCCGGTTACGGATGCAATATTCGATGGGCTGGTAGTAGCAGGCCTCAAAATGAAGTCCGTCGTAGTAAGCATCTGCCCCCCAGTAGCGTCCATACAACGTATCACCTCCGCTTATATTCAACGCACCCCCGACGTAACGGTTACCGTGGCGCGCCAATACCATCACCACCTGATCTGCCAGAAACTCTTGCATATAGTCGAAAAACTCCACATTCAGATAGGCGGGCGCACCGTGATTGCCAACGGTCACGCAGTAGAAACGATACATTGCCTGCCAGTGTTCGGGCTTCAGTCCGGAGCCGCTGAACACCTCCATTCGAATGCCGCACTCATCCACGCGGCGGCGTTCGCGGCGAATTTTTTTGCGCTTGGCTGCGGTAAATGAAGCAAGATAATGTTCAAAACTCCGGTAGGCGTTGTTGCGCCAGTGAAACTGGTTCCCGCTTCGGCGAATGAGTTTGCATTGTTCCAGTACCTGGTTATCGGCCCGGGTGGTGAAAAGAACGTGCAGCGACGACACCCCACTGTCATCGGCGAGCTGCACCAGTCCCGCGGCCAGGGCCCTACGCAGCCCGGCGGGGTCCGGGTGGTCCGGATCTACCAGAAACCGGGGTCCGGTGACCGGTGTGAATGGTACCGCGCACAATAGTTTGGGGTAGTACCTGAGACCGGCCCGCTGGTAGGCATCGGCCCAGGCCCAGTCGAATACATACTCGCCCCGGGAGTGGTACTTTAGATAGAGCGGGGCGGCACCGACCGGCACGTCGGGGTCATGTGTGTCATCAAAAAGTACAAGGTGATAAGCTTCCCATCCCGTGTCGGCGCTGACACAACCGCTGAGTTCGAGCCCGTTCAGGAATTCATGACTCAGGAATGGGTTGCAATTGCGGGACAGCTTGTTCCAGTGTGTCGCATCGATCCTGCGGATTTGCCGGGTGACATTTAATCTCATTACGACAGTTTACTCCAAATCATTACTGTTCATTGTTAAGTCCGAATGATTCACAAATTACGCATGCTTCCCATCGCACTGGCGCAATTGAACCTGACGGTTGGCGATATAAAAGGCAACGCCACGCGCATTATCGACACCGCCGATTCAGCCAGGGAGAAAGATTGTCGGCTGGTTGTGTTTCCCGAACTCAGTATCACCGGGTATCCGCCGGAGGACCTGCTGTTGCGGCGGGATTTTATCGATACCGTGGAGCGGGAGATGCAGCGCATAGTACGGTCCGTTGCAGGCATTGCGATGATATTGGGGCATCCGTACAGGTTGGAAGGGGACTTGTACAATGCCGCATCGTTTGTGCTGGACGGAACCGTAGTATCGACCTACTGCAAGCAACACCTGCCGAATTACAGCGTGTTCGATGAGAAACGTTATTTCAGCGCAGGCCAGGAACCGTGCGTGGTCGATTTCGGCGGGACCCGGATCGGCCTCACCATCTGTGAGGATATCTGGCAGCGCGGTCCGGTAGAGCAGAGTGTGGATGCCGGGGCGCAGATGGTGGTCAATATCAACGCATCTCCGTTCCAGATCGATGAGGTCGATCGGGCCGAACAGCGGTTGCAGCTGGTGTCCGAGCGCGCGCATGCACTGGGCGTGCCCGTGGTCTACGTCAACCAGGTCGGTTTGCAGGATGAACTGGTATTCGACGGCGCTTCATTCGTGGTGGACGCTAAAGGCGTGATGACCCAAAGAGGACAATATTTCGCAGAACAACTGCTGGTCGTTGACATCGACCTTGTTCCAGAGCCGGTACCGCGCAAGGCCGGCATCGAGAGCGCGGAGAATCTGGAGGCGAGCGCCTATAACGCGCTGGTGCTGGGCGTGCGCGATTATGTCTATAAGAACGGGTTCACCAGCGGTGCGGTAGTGGGATTGTCGGGGGGTATAGACTCGGCGTTGACGCTGGCGGTGGCGGTCGATGCCCTTGGCCCGCATATGGTCACCGCGATTTTGATGCCTTCACGCTACACCGCGGACATGAGTCTGGAAGACGCACGCCGGGAAGCCGAAAGTCTGGGTGTCGGTTATCACGTCATCCCCATAGAGACGATGTTCAACAGTTTTCTGGACGGCCTGGGCGAGCTGTTCAAAGGGCTTGACCATGACACCACCGAGGAGAACCTGCAGGCCCGCTGCCGGGGTGTGGTGTTGATGGCCATCTCCAACAAGTTTTCGAAGATCGTGCTGACCACCGGTAACAAAAGTGAAATGGCGGTCGGTTACGCAACGTTGTACGGTGATATGGCGGGTGGATTTGCGGTCATCAAGGATGTGCCCAAGACAATGGTCTACCGCCTGGCGCGATACCGGAATTCAAAAGGCCGGGTGATTCCTGAACGGGTATTGACGCGGCCACCGTCGGCGGAACTCAAACCCGACCAAAAGGATGTGGACAGTTTGCCGGATTACGAGATTCTCGACCCCATCCTGGAGCGGTATATCGAATTGGACCAGGGCCCTGAAGAGATCATCTCAGCAGGGTTCGACCCCGCTGTGGTGTATCGCATCGCGGCCATGGTGGACCGCAACGAATATAAACGCCGTCAGGCCCCACCGGGAGTGAGGATCAGCCGGCGCGCTTTCGGCCGGGACCGCCGTTATCCCATTACCTCCGGTTACAAACCGGGCCGGTAAACGTTATGGACTAGTTCCTGACGCTGGCCAGCGCTCTTTTGGTGTTGGTCAGATACAGGCTTTCAGGGTAGTTCAGTGACAGTATGCGCTTGGTGTCTACCGCCAGTTCCATCATTCCCATCCGATCATAGGCGATCATCATCATGCCCAGCGCGTTTTCTATCGCGTTTCTGTTCTGGTGATTCTCGAGTACGGACTTGCAGCGATTGACCACTGCAACGTACGCACCGCGGCGCATGTAATACTCGGCGACGTACAGGTCATGTTTTGCCAGATAGCCGGAGAGTTTTTTCATGCGTACTATGGCGTCGCTATAGTACCGGCTGTCGGGGTAGCGGGTGATCAACTGGTTGAAAGCCTGGTAGGATTCCACCGCTGCCTTGGGGTCGCGATCGGAAAAATCTTTACCCCCGAGTAATTTGTCCGTGAACGTCTTGTTGTCCGCGAAATTGACCAGACCTTTCAGGTAGTAGGCATAATCGACGCTGGGATGGGTTGGCTGGAGCCGGATAAACCGATCGGCGGCGGCCAGGGCCTGCTGCTGGTCATTGTTTTTATAGTATGCGTAGACGATTTCCAGTTGGGCTTGCTCAGAGTAATCACCATACGGGTAGCGGGCCTCGAGTTGCTGGTAGTACTCGATCGCATCCGACCATTTGCCGTCGTCGAGTTCTTCCTTGGCTTTCGCGTAAAATTGTTCAGCCGTCCAGTCCTTGGTTTTGGGTTTGAACATCTTTGCGCAGCCCGTCGTAATCATGGAGGCTACGATCAGTAGTACTAGAACTTTGGTTAATCGCATGACATATTTAATTGAATTGAACAGTAGACTGTGAAACCTGGGGTGAATCTACCACATTGGCGATGAACACCTGAGTCCGACAGAATGATGGAAAATGATAACTCGAATGGGTGCTTCCGGGAAGTGCTATGGTTGTTGCGAACAATAAATCCGTAAAATCCGAAATCCCGCTCGATTGCGAAGGTATGCGGGTGGACAAGGCCCTGGCGGTTTTGTTCCCGGATTATTCGCGCAGCACGATGCAGAAATGGATAAAACAGGGATTGATCGTTGTGGACGAGGAGATCCCGTCGCAGCGGGACCGGGTACAGGGTGGGGAACGGGTCGAACTGGCCGTGCCCGAGGCCCGGGCCGTTGAATGGCAAGCGGCACAGATCGACCTGAATATAGTCTACGAAGACGAGCATATTCTGGTGTTGAACAAGCCGGCGGGGCTGGTGGTGCATCCGGGTGCGGGCAACCCCGACGGCACTCTGGTGAATGGACTGCTGCACCACGACAACAGTCTGTCGGCCTTGCCCAGGGCCGGCATTGTGCACCGTCTGGACAAGGACACCAGTGGACTCATGGTGGTGGCACATACGGAACCGGCCCGCCTTGACCTCATCCGGCAGTTGGCGCAAAGGACACTGGGGCGGACGTACCTGGCCGCCATCCACGGCGCCCCGGTTGCCGGCGGCAGCATTGATGAACCCATTGGCCGGGATCGACATGACCGTCGCCGCATGACGGTCCAGACCGGTGGCAAGCCGGCGATCACCCACTACCGTATACAGCAGCGTTACCGCGCACATACACTGCTGCGCTGCAAACTTGAATCCGGGCGCACACACCAGATCCGGGTGCATCTGAAGCATATTGGTTTTCCGTTGATCGGCGATCCCGTGTACGGTGGCCGCGGCCGGCTGCCGCCAAAGGCCAGTGACGATCTGCGTGCTGCGCTGCGGGATTTTCCCCGCCAGGCACTGCACTCCTGGAAACTGGCGCTAATGCACCCACACAGCGGTAAGGAAATGAAATGGCAGGCACCGCTACCCGATGATATGGCGGCTCTGTGCCAGGTCCTTTCCACCGACGCAGAGGCGGTGCAGTGACCGAAAGCGCCATACCGGCCCGCTGGCCGGCGATGCCGCATGTACACGCCCTGACCACCACCCGTACGGGAGGGGTGAGCCGGGGACCGTTCGCTTCGTTAAATCTGGCCGGCCATGTTGGCGACGATGAAACCGCGGTAAAGGAAAACCGGCATCGGGCACGGCTACGATTCGACCTGCCCGCAGAACCGGTGTGGCTGCACCAGGTCCATGGTATCCATATCGTGTGTGCCGACGAGTACGTCGCCGGGCAGGGCGCCGACGGTGGATTTACCGAAAGCGCGGGCACCGTATGCGCCGTATTGACCGCGGATTGCCTGCCCTTGTTTCTATGCAATGGCAACGGGTCCAGGGTGGGGCTGTTTCACATCGGGTGGCGGGGGCTGGCGCAGGGTCTGGTGCGGCAGGCGGCTGCACTGTTTGCCGGGCACGGGCGCGTTCTGGCCTGGCTGGGTCCGGCGATCGGCCCGGAGATGTTCGAGATCGGTGGCGAGGTAAAATCAGTGCTCGAGTCAGCGCTGGAGCCTGCCGTCGGCTGCTTTAAGCCCTCCGCGAACGGAAAATGGCTGGCTGACCTGTACGCGCTGACCGCAGGCGAACTCAAACTCGCCGGTGTCGCCTGTAGCCAGGATTACTCTTTGTGCACATATACCGACAGCGCGCGATTTTTTTCTTATCGCCGCGGTCATCCTTGCGGCAGGATGGCGTCAATGATATGGATGGACCGGTGAGCAGGCGAGCCCTGCGGATCCCGACGGCCTGGTGCCTGAGCGGTATACTGATCCTGGTTCTGACGCTGGCCGGCCATCCGGCCCGGGCACAGGAGATGGTTCCGGCGCAAGCTGTTGATTTCACTATGCCGGACATTAACGGCCGTCCTTTCAGGCTTTCCAGCTACCGGGGGCGATGGGCCATCATCAACTTCTGGGCCACGTGGTGTCCGCCATGTCTGCAGGAAATTCCCGAGTTGATCTGGTTCTCCGACAAATATTCGCATAAAGCAGTCGTTAT
>CAXMTM010000348.1:0-3888 GCA_964196385.1 Arenicellales bacterium | reverse complement strand
GGTCATGGCGTGACCATAAAGGGCCTGGATTACGACAACAGCTACTGCCTCGTCTGGCAGGTGCGGGACGGCAAAGTCATCCGGTTTGTCGAATATTGCGACACCGAACTTGTTTCAAAGGTCCTCTGCGCCTGATCTGAGGATCTAGCTTCCCTGCTCCCGCCTTCGGCGGGTCGCACGTGGCTCCGAAGCTTGCCCGAGCTAGGTCGAACGATACATGGTAACCACGGCAGCTCCACCGAGTCCGAGGTTATGCTGCAGGCCGATCTGTGCGTCTTCGACCTGGCGTGAACCGGCCTTGCCGCGCAACTGCTCGCACAATTCGAAGCACTGCGCCAGGCCAGTAGCACCGATGGGATGTCCTTTCGACATCAGGCCACCGGAGGGGTTGACCACATAGCGGCCACCGTAAGTGTTGTCGCCATCTGCGATGAAGCCGCTTGCTTCGCCCTCGCCACAGAGTCCCAACGCTTCGTATGTAATTACTTCATTGGGGGTGAAACAATCGTGCAGTTCTACGACCTGTGCAGACTCCGGTCCCAGGCCGGTTTCCTCGTAAACGGCCTGGGCCGCCCGGTGGGTCATGTCCGCGCCGATCAACTTGATCGGATCGGTCCATGTTTCCGGGGTGTCCGTAGTCATTGCCTGGCCGATGATTTCGACGCCGTGTCTTATGCTGTGCCTGCGGGCGAATGATTCACTGCAGACCAGGGCGGCGCCTGCGCCGCAAGAAGGTGGGCAAGACATCAGGCGGGTGAGATAGCCACCGTATATTTCAGCTGAGTTAAGCACCTCGTCCTCGGTCAGAGTATCGTCAAACAGGGAATAGGGATTGTTCACCGCGTGACTTCGTGTTTTGACTGACACCCGGGCAAAAATCTCCGAAGTCGCGTCGTACTTCTTCAGGTAGTAATCACCCGCCGCACCAAAGCAGCGTATCGCGACGGGTGCGACAGGGTAACCGAGTTCATCAAGTACGCGACTGAAGCGATCAATCGAAAACTCCCGATCCTGGTAGATGGCGTCCAATGCACCCCGTTGCATTTCCTCGAAGCCGAAGGCGAGAGCGCACTCAACAATGCCGGCCATCACAGCCTGGCGCGCAAGGAACAGGGCAGTTGATCCGCTGGCGCAGGCATTGTTTACATTGATGACAGGGATTCCGGTCTGGAATACATCATACAGGGCGTTCTGGCCGCATGTCGTATCGCCGTAGATGTATGCGGCATAAGCCTGTTCGATCAGTCGCGGGTCAATTCCCGCATCCTCTATTGCGCCGCTGATGGCCTTCGCGGCCATTATCCGGTAAGGTTCCTGGCTGCCCGGTTTGACGAACTTCACCATGTCAACGCCGGCAACAATCACTTTTCCGGTCATCGGAAGTATTCTCCGGTGTAATTCAGGCCTTAACGCGCTTCCATTATGTGACGGGTCGGCCACAGGAAATCGATACGAGTGCGGTGAATCAGCCACTGCCCGTCGACCTTTTTGTACAGGTCGTCGTAGACTCCAAAGAGATACAACGGATTTTCGTTGCCAGCCTCAAGGTTCAGGTCAATGAGGTAACAACGGCCCTTGGCTGTGTCGGGGCCAGTGAGCTCTATCATATGGTTGGTGATGGCGTGCATCACCCTCCAGGGCAGATCATCCTTCTCCATATAGCTCAGGAAGTTCGCCCGGATGGTCTCGGGGCCTTCCCAGTTGCCACCGTATTCGGGTCCGAACTCGCAAACTGCATCTGGCGTGAGAAGCCCCATGAGATTGTCGATCTCCTGTCCGTCGAAGTAGGTGGAATACAGAATCCTCAGGTTCTTGATTTCATGGATGTTTAAGAGGTCTTCGATTGTCGTCACGATATTTCTTCCTATCCGGTGATGGCGCGGCGCGGCGCCTTGTGGGTTTTTGACAAGTTAGCATGAGTTTGAATATAGTTCAAATAAACGAAGTCGTGTCACGCATCAACCGGGAGCTGGTGTCAGCTGCCATCCGGAAAAAATTCCAGAAACTGGTTAAGTAGCCCATGTCAGATCAGCAATTATGCTGACCCGCATTAGATAGTCGTTCCAGGCGTAGCGCTCAAAGTTCCACGGGATCTTCCAGAATGGTTTTTAGTTTCGAAAGGAATTGCGCGCCGAGTGCACCGTCGATCGCGCGATGATCACAGGATAGTGTGACGCGCATCACATTGGCTTTTTGGAAGTCCTCATCTGCCGCGACAATGCGTTCTTCGCACGATCCCAGGGCGAGGATAGCTCCTTGTGGTGGATTGATGATCGCCTGAAACTCACTGATGCCATACATTCCCAGGTTGGAAACCGTAAAGGTAGCCCCTTCGAGGTCCGCCCTGGTCAGGGAAGCATCGCGGGCACGCTCGCCCAGTGCCACTGCTGCCTGCGCCAGTTCAGCGATGGTCAATGCTTCAGCTTGGTGAATTACCGGCGTGATAATACCCCTCCCGGTAGCCACCGCCATCGCAAGATTGACTTGCCTGAATTGGCGGATCTCATCCTGTACCAGATGAATGTTCACATCCGGCACTGACTGCAGCGCGAGCACCGCAGCCCGCATGACGATGTCATTGACGGACACTTTTTGTGCGCCTTGAGCGTTGATTGCTTTGCGCTGGTCAAGTGCGGCATCCATCGTGATATCCATGGATAGATAGAAGTGTGGAATCTGTTGCTTGGCTTCCACCAATTTACGAGCAATTGATTTGCGTGTGGCGCTCATTGGATGCGCTTCGTAGACGGGGCTCTCCGCTGCCACAATTTCGGAGACCTTGTGCTCCTGTGCATAACGCTCGACGTCTTGTGGTGAGATACGGCGTCCGGCACTTTTCACCCTGCTGATATCAACGCCGAGTTCCCTGGCACGTTGTGCCGCGGCCGGACTGACCCTGACTCTTTGTGTCCTTTGCTCCTGTTGCCCAGGCTCTACAGCAATTTTCTGTGCGGGTGCTTCCACTGGCTCACTCCTGGCGTCCTCATCAGGAGTCTGGCTGTGAGAAACAGTGGCCGGTTTGAATCCGGCAATGAAATCATCGATGGCGCTGTCATCGAGGTCTGCCGGGGCAATCACGCCGAGCAGGGCGCCGACTTTCAGCGTTTCATCCTTTTTTGCGAGACAACGGCGCAGAACGCCGTTGGAAGGAGCCTCCATGGTGTTGACGATCTTGTCCGTCTCCACGTCGATCAGTTCATCACCCCTGGTGAGTTCCGCCCCTTCCGCCACATGCCAGCCGGCGACCGTGCCTTCCTGCATTTCTATGCCCCATTTGGGCACTGTTACCGGGTAAATTCCATCAGTCATTTATCATTCTCCAAAAATATAGCCGTATTCTCTGCAAAATCCGGAACTTAAGCACGTCCTGGCTCTCTTGCGATTATTGCCAACGCCAGCAGGCACCTAAGCCTTTCAGCGAAACCCCTTTTTTCTCATGTTATCCGGGTCGATCACTTCCCGGATCAGTCTGACATGCTCCCGGGAGGGAAGTTTGGTTTCGGGTACCGTGCCCTCGGGCATCAAAAGCTCGAAGCCCGTCGCTTCCTGAACCCGTTTAAGCGTGATGCCGGGATGTACTGACTTCAGCCGCATCTTTTTACTCACCGGGTGGAAATCCATCACGGCAAGATTGCTGATGAGAAGTTGCGGGCCCCCTTCCAGGCCCAGGCGCTCGCGGGCATCGCCGCCATCCAGGTAGCCGGCGGCGCTGACGAAATCAACTTTTTTCACCAGGCTTCGTGGCGAGTGTTCGGGGTTCCAGAAATAGAGTTCCTTGCCAATCGAACCCATGTCGGCCAGCCCGGCGGTGCCCGGCAACCTCACTTTTGGTGCGTGGTAGTCATCGCCGATCACAGAATTGTTCATGTTGCCGTATTGGTCCAGTTG
>CAXMTM010000347.1:0-6574 GCA_964196385.1 Arenicellales bacterium | reverse complement strand
GCCATTCCCGCCATGGTCATGTCCACCTTTATTGTGGGTTTAGGGGTATGGTGGTTGCTGGATGTCGAACTGATCGTAGCTTTGGTTTTCGGCGCTTTGATTTCGGCCACCGACCCGGTGGCCGTGGTGGCCTTGTTCAAGGAACTGGGGGCGCCAAACCGATTGAACGTTCTGGTGGAAGGGGAGTCCCTGCTCAACGATGCGACGGCCATCGTCGTCTTCTCCATATTGCTGGGGATCGCTGTCGAGGGCAGCGGCATAGGTTGGGCAGACGCGGACGACGTGATCATCGAATTCTTACGGGTATTTATCGGCGGCGCACTGTTTGGGGGCGCCATGGGATTTGTCTTCTGCGAACTGTTGTATCGTACGCGCAGCGGGATCAGCGTGATCCTGACCACATCCATCGTCATCGCCTATGCGAGTTTTGTTATCGCCGAGCACACCCTGCACGTCTCAGGGGTGATGGCGGTGGTCGGCTCGGCAATCGCGCTGAGGCGTTTTGGCATGTCACGATTTCGCCAGGACGTCACCCATTCGATTACCGAAACCTGGGAAGTCTTAGCGTTGTCCTGCAACTCGCTGCTGTTTCTGCTGGTCGGCTTATCGGTCAACACCGATGATCTTACCTCCAAAGTTGGACCGGTCCTGATTGCCATCATACTGGTGTTGAGTGCCCGCGCACTGTCCGTATACAGTCTGGTCCCACTGACCATCAAGTGGTTTAGCCTGCCCCACGTGAGCAAGGCGGAGCGCCACATCATGTGGTGGGGCGGCCTCAAGGGAGGGCTGGCCATCGCTGTCGTGCTTTCCATTCCCAGTGATCTGCCGGAGCGTCAGTTTTTATTCGATCTGACCATCGGCGTCGTGTTGTTTACCTTGTTGGTCAGCGCTCCGACCATTCGACCGCTGATGGAGCGATTGGGAATGAACAAGCTCTCCGGGGGAGAGGAACTGGAACTCCGGAACTCATTAATCAACGCCAGAAAAATATCGCGCTCCTACTTGTCGAAGCTGGTCGGCAGCAAGGTGGTACGCAAGCGCGCGGCTACGCCGTTGCTCAACCAGATCCGCCTGACGTTCGCCATAGGCTGGTACGACGAAGACGGCGAAAAACATGACGACGACGAGTATATGGCGATCTTCCGCGCTTACCAGGCGGAGCGGGAAGAACTCAAGGCCCTCTATGAGGTCGGTGTTATCAGCCAATATATCTACCTGGACATGAGTAACCGGTTACATGACATGCGCGAGTCCCTGCGTTTAGGGGAAAGCGAACTCGGTAGCCATGTAGAAAGTGATAAACGGAGTTTGTTTCAGCGACTCGAAAATTCATTTTTACGAAAAATACGAGAAAGACGCTGGCCCTCCCGGGTGCTGTCCAAATATCAGGGTGCGCGGATGGTGCAACAGGTGCAACGTGATTTGGCGCATATGGCGATGTGCCACAGCGCGATCGAAATGTTGGACAAACAAGACGATCTGGATGGGGAGACGAGGAAGCAGGTAAAGTCGATCTATACGGCAAGACGAAAGCGTTACCGCCAACAACTTAAGCTGACCAGGAATCAATTTCCCGATTTCTATCGTCACTATATAGAACAACTTGCCATTCGGTCGATCATCAACAGCGGCTGGAACCATGTGATGGCGGAGTTTCAACATGGTGATTTGGGCGCCAAGGGTTACGGCATGATACAGAACAAAGTAGACAACAAACTGAAAGATATCAGCATATCGAGCCCCGAGATTTCGCGCGACGGCGGTACCCTTTCGGAATTGATGGACGACATAGAGCTATTCGACGAACTAAATGACGAAGACCGGGCCTTCATCGAGAAGAGCGCCACTACAATCACTTTTCTTGCCGGGGATACCATCATCGGTGTCTACGAGAAAGGGGACAGTTTTTATATCATTGTGCAGGGCCAGGTTTCGGTATGGGTAAAAGACGCCTTTAACTACACTCATCGCATGTCCGGGTTCGGCGACGGAGAAGTCATAGGCGAGTCTTCACTACTGGCGGAGTTCGAGCACGGCAGACATGTCAGAGGCGCGACCATCAAGGCGGAAACCCCTTGCACCCTGATCAGGATTGCGCTGCGCCCGATGTTGGAAATCTTAAAAAAATATCCCGCCGTTAAAATTGCCCTGCAAGAAATCCACGACGCCAGAGTAAGCAACGCCCCGAAGTTGGTCGACGACTAAAACTGAACAGGCGCATCGAGCATCTCCAGGTGTAGTTTGTCGCCTTCATAGGGGTGTCGCGCCGCGACTTCCTCGTCGAGCTCAACACCGATTCCCGGTTCAGTGGGTGGAATGATGTATCCGTCCTGCCACTGGATGGGTTTTTTCAGTATTTCGGCGTGGAAGCCCCCCCAGGTCTGTATGCCTTCCTGGATCAGAAAGTTCGGGCTGCACGTATCGAGCTGAATACTGGCCGCCCCTTCGATCGGGCCACAATAGAGGTGTGGGGCGATCTGGGCGTAGTGGGCTTCGGCGATTGCCGCGATCTTCTTGCCCTCCAGAATCCCGCCGCTGCGGCCCAGCGCCGGCTGCAGTATGGACGCGGCTTGCTTGCCCAGAATCTGCACGAACTCATACTTCGAGGCCAGCCGTTCGCCGGTAGCAATGGGGATGCTCGTCGACCTCGCCACCCGCGCCATTGCATCGATATTCTCTGCGGGTACCGGCTCTTCGAACCAGAGTGGATCATAGGGCTCCAGGCGCCTGGCCAGGCGTATCGCGCTCGATGGTGTCATTTGCCCATGACTGCCGAAAATCAGATCCGCCCGGGTGCCCACGGCCTCTCTGATCTGTCTGGTAAAGCACTCCGCCCGGTCGAGAGACTCCAGCGAAAGCTGTCTGGGGTCAAACGCCGAGTAAGGCCCGACCGGATCGAACTTGACCGCGGTAAAACCGAGTTTTACGTATTCCACGGCGCGCTGTGCCGCCAGGTCCGGATCGGTGTAAACATCGGCTTTATCCGGTTGCCCTGGATGATTGCCGTGTACGTCCGTGACTTCATCTACGGCGGGATACAGGTAGGTGTAGGAGCGTAATTTTTCGTGGATCTGCCCGCCCAACAGCTCATAGACCGGTTTGTTCAGCTCCTTGCCGACGATGTCCCAGCAGGCGGTTTCTATTGCACTCAATACCCCCATGATGGCCAGGCCGGAGCGCTGGCTATAACCGCTGGAGTAGATGATTCGCCACAGCCGTTCGATTTTGAACGGGTCGGATCCGATAACGTGGCGGTCACAAACGTCCTCGATCATCTGTGCCACTACCCGCGGATGAAACGGCACCGAGTACGCTTCCCCGAATCCCTCCACTCCGTTGTCCGTGGTCAGCTTCAGGAATACCCAGTACAGCCCGCCAAAATGGGGTGGGGGGTTGCCGACAACATAGACTTTTCGTTCGCTGATTTTCATTATTGTGCCCGGGGTCAAATACAGAGTTGAATTAACAGCAGTTTACAAATTCTCAATAACCCCGTACACAGTTAGCCCGCATTTCTCACCAGGATCCCGGATGATGGCGCAGGACAGGTGCAGATGAACGCCGGGCTGCAATGAGAGGCATAGCCGTAGCTATGGATCGAATGAAGACCAAGTTCAACTGCGCCTGGACCAGCCAGGGCCGGGATAGGCGTTGCCGATACAGTCTGTTTATCAGTCAAAACCTAAAACCTCATTACCTGCAATGCTTTAATGATTACTCATAGCCGCCTGATGAGAAATGCGGGCTAGGGGCCGGAATGGACCACTCCTGCTTCACGGGGTTGTTGATTGGCGGGCTTATTTTTTCCAGGAGCATTCCAAAACGGGCTCGGGATTTGGTATAAGGGTGTTCATCCATTAGACAATCGATCAGTCGAGGGATAGATAGCCGGTGTCGAATACTTCTCAGTTTTATGACGATTCCAATGTTGTGAGTCGGCTTGAATTGCCAACCTGGGCACTGCTGGTGGCCAACTACTGTTCGTGGCTATTGCTCACCTGGTACAGTGCTTCCATACCGTGGTGGCTGGTGCTTCCTTTGGGCGGGTTCATCGTGGGTCTCTACGGCTCGCTGCAGCACGAGTTTCTGCACGGACACCCAACGCGTCACGCCGGGCTGAACAAGGCGCTGGTCTGGTTGCCTTTAGGGCTGTGGATGCCGTATACGATATACCGCGACAGTCACATCGCGCATCATCGATGTCAAAGGCTTACCGATCCGGTTGAAGACCCGGAGTCGTTTTATGTGCCGGCGGCCAGGTGGGCGCGGCTGCCCTGGCCGTCACGCGCCATTCTGACCATCAACAACACACTCGCGGGCAGGCTGCTGATCGGGCCGGCAGTGGTGGTAACGCAATTCTGGACTGCTCAGGCCCGGCAACTCATATCCGGGGACCGGCGATATGCGGGCATGTGGGGCCGGCACCTGCTGGGGTGTGCGGCGGTACTGTACTGGGTGATCGGTGTCTGCCAGATGCCACTGTGGCAGTATGTGTTGTTATTTGCCTGGCCGGGATTGAGCCTTACATTGCTGCGTTCGTTCACCGAGCACCGCCCGGTCGATGCACTGGACCAGCGCACCATAATCATTGAGGGGTCATTGTTGACCCGGTTGTTATTCCTCAACAACAACTTCCACCAGGTACATCATTCCGACCCGGGCCTGGCCTGGTATCGGATTGCGGGGCGTTACAGGCAGAACAGGGATCGGTTCATCAGGGAAAATGGTGGGTTCTATTTCCAGAGTTATTTTGATCTTTTCAAAAACTATCTGTTCAGGGCCAAGGATTCACTGGAGTATCCGATCACATAGATCGTGAATTTCGCGGGTTATGTATTCCCGCGCCAGGCAATCGACGCTACGCGCCTGAAATTCTCTCCAATAATTCCCCGAATTTCTTTATCGCCGAAGCCGCGGTCATACAGTCCGTCCACCAGTTCAGGGATCTGTGACGGACCGGCATGTTTTATGCCTGGTGTGTCGTAGCGCTGGCCGGCGGGCCAGTAATCGGGCCGGCTTTTCAGAATGGTTCCGATGTCGATATCGATCTCCGGAGAGAAATCGAAGCCCAGCCCCACATGCTCGGCCCCAACCAGGTCGGAAACATAGCAGATGTGTTGCAGCAGTGTTTTGTTGCTGATGTCATTCTCGCCCAGGAAAATTCCCATGCCGTTGATGCCCACGACCCCGCCGGTTTCCGCGCAGGCCTTGATCTGCTCGTCACGGATGTTGCGCTGGTGGTCGCAGATTGCAGTCGGATTCGAGTGCGAAAACACCACCGGCACGGTTGATTCCACCATGATGTCCATGGTGGTGTGGCAGGAGGCATGGGAGCAGTCGACGATCATGCCGACCCGGTTCATCTCCCTCACTATGGCGCGGCCGAAATCGGTCAGCCCGATATCGCTATCGTGACACCCGCCCGCCGCCTCATTGTTGAGGTTGTAAGCAAAAAGCATTTGCCGTACCCCGAGCGCGTGGTAAAGGCCGATCATATTGATGTCGCCATTCAGTGCGTTCATGCCTTCGATATCGAACGTCACCGCAAACTTGCCCAGCCTTTTCGCGTGCAGGATATCCTCCACCGTTCCGGCCAGCATAAATTGATCGTCATGTGCCAGCACCCAGCGCCGGTACGCAGCGAGCGTCCCCAGGGTCTGCTGCCAGTCCATGACGTCGAAGCCGACGTTGATACTCAGGTAGTCGACGCCATTGTCGCGCCAATCGCGCAACAGGGTCAGATCGATTTTCGGGTCCGGGAAAACACCGGCGTGGGCGTCCCACACAAGCGCGTCGGTACAAAGATCCAGGGACCGGGAGGAAGCAGAGGGGACAGGCATCGAGGCAGGCTCCTATGGCAAATGCAGTTGTCCATCCATGACCTTGGTGGCGACACCGCCGACCTGCAGGCGGGTTATGCTGTCCCCGTTCATGGACACCACTGAGCGAATAGAACTGGGTCGTTTTATCTCGTGACCCTGTTCCGCCGTGACGACGATCCGTCCATCGCCGTTTTGCTGAACGATGCCATGCCGGATCAGATAACTGGTCAGGGCCGCGTTGGTGGTGCCCGCGGCTGCGGATTCCGAGACGCCTACGGCGGGGCAGAAATCACGCACGTGGACGGTATGGTCCGGTCGCTCAACTTCGCAGCAGAAGACTGCGACAGTCTGGATCCCATGTTCATGCCAGAAACGGGTCAGTCCGGTAAAATCCGGGTTGATCCGGCGCATCGCCGCCAGACTGTTTACCGGCACCACCAGATGAACAAAGTCCCCGGACACTGTCTCGAGGGGAAACTCCTGTCTGTAGTCCTCTTTGCGCAGACCCAGTAAAACCGTTACCTCCTCCAGGTCCAGCGCATCCATGCGAAAATTTGGCGGCCTGATGTCGAGCATGACCAGAGGACGGCCGTCATCGCGCCGGTGCATTTCCACGGCTGCTGTGGCGGTTGGCAGGCATAAATCAACGTCAATCCTGTCGCTGCCGTTCCAGTTTACAACGCCAAACTCGAGCATCCTGGTCATCAAGCCTATGGTGCCGTGTCCGCACATGGGGTATTCCGCCACCG
>CAXMTM010000346.1:0-2474 GCA_964196385.1 Arenicellales bacterium | reverse complement strand
ATGAAGGCAGAGAAGGCCTGAGCGCCTTCTTCGAGAAAAGAAACAGCAGCTGGAATAAAACGGTGAAGCGCTGATGGAACTTCCTGACAAAGTCAGGATGTTCGAGGTCGGGCCCCGTGACGGACTGCAGAATGAGCCGGTGAGCATCACCACCGGGACGAAAATTGAACTCATCGACATCCTTTCCGAAACCGGCCTGTCCACCATCGAAGTCGGCAGCTTCGTATCCGCAAAATGGGTGCCACAGATGGCCGATACGGCACAGGTGCTCGCCGGCATTACACACAAGCTCGGGATCAACTACCCGGTACTGACACCCAACCTCAAGGGATTCGAAAACGCCGCCGCCGCGGGGGTCAGGGAAGTCGCCGTATTCGGTGCCGCCACCGACGCGTTTTCAAATGCCAACATCAACTGCTCCATTGAACAAAGCATCGAGCGCTTCGCCCTGGTCTGCGAGGCCGCCAGGATGAGACATATCCGGGTGCGCGGTTATGTATCGTGTGTAGTGGGCTGTCCCTATGAAGGAGCGGTGGACCCGAATAAAGTAGCCGATGTGGCCAAACGAATATTTGATCTGGGGTGCTATGAAATCTCACTGGGCGACACCATCGGCGTGGGAACACCACGCCAGGTGGAGCAGATGATCCATGCGGTAGCGCGGCACGTCCCGATGGACAAACTGTCCGTCCATTTCCACGACACCCATGGCCAGGCACTGGCCAACATACTCGCCGCCCTGCAATGCGGAATCAGCGGGGTCGACAGTGCTGTTTCCGGTTTGGGCGGATGCCCCTACGCCCATGGCGCGTCCGGCAACGTGGCCAGCGAGGACGTTCTGTATATGTTGAACGGGCTGGACATAGAAACCGGTGTAGACCTGAACGCCCTGCTGGCGGCCTCCGCCTTTATCTCGGAGGCAGTGCATCACCCCCCCGCTTCCAAAGTAGCACGGGCCATGTTGCCGCAATACAAATAGCCACCCTTTTCGAATTAAATTTCCGTCGAGATTTTACTCAGACAAACTCGTAATTTATCTGGAATCGGGACTGGTTTGTTTGTTGCGCGGTCCACGAAAACGTGGACGAAGTGGGCAGTAGCACATACCGTTTCACTGCTTTCGCTGAACAAACCGACCTCGTAGCGGACGCTGGTGGTGCCAATGCGGCCGACTCTGAGTCCGGCGAGAACTGTCTCGGGGAATGCCAGGGGCTGGTAATAGTTGCAGTGGCTCTCTACCACCACCCCGATCACCGGGTCGTTGTGGATGTCCAGACCACCCTCCATGATCAGGTATTCGTTCGCGACCGTATCGACAAATGAGTAATACAGCACGTTGTTGACGTGCCCGTAGATATCGTTGTCCTTCCAGCGCGTCGGAATTGTCAAGAAATGTTTGTAGCCGTTTCGGTTCTCGTCTCTGGACATGTTTGGACCTGCTAGTCTGTAATTCTCATGGGCTAGCATTCGACAATGCTGACGGGTACTTCAATGACGTTGGTGGCCAGTCCACCGCGGGCGGTTTCCTTGTACTTGGTATGCATATCGGCCCCTGTTTCACGCATTGTTTTGATCACTTTATCGAGGGACACGAAGTGCGTTCCGTCCCCCCGCAGCGCCATGCGGGCAGCGTTTATCGCCTTTATTGACGCCATGGCGTTTCTTTCAATACACGGCACCTGGACCAATCCGCCTACCGGATCGCAGGTGAGCCCCAGATTGTGCTCCATACCGATTTCTGCGGCATTTTCCACCTGCTCGGGTGTGCCCCCGGTCACCTCCGCCAGTGCCCCGGCGGCCATGGAGCAGGCCGAACCCACTTCGCCCTGACACCCAACCTCCGCCCCCGATATCGACGCGTTCTCCTTGTACAGGATACCGATCGCGCCTGCGACCAGAAAGAAGCGCACCACACCGTCTGTATTCGCTCCCGGGTAAAAACGGTCATAATAGTGTAGTACGGCTGGGATGATACCGGCAGCGCCGTTGGTGGGGGCCGTCACCACCCGGCCCCCGGCGGCATTTTCCTCATTTACCGCCAGCGCGTAAAAATTTACCCAGTCCATGATGGAAAGCGGGTCTTGCAAGGCCTTTTCGGCCCGGCTGGTCAGGCTGCGGTACATCCGGGCGGCGCGGCGCTGGACCTTCATGCCGCCGGGTAATGTTCCTTCCTGCTGTGCGCCGCGTTCCACACACTGTTGCATCACGGACCAGATGTGCAATATTCGCTCACGAATTTCACTCTCCGTTCGCCACGTCTTTTCGTTTTGCATCATGAGTTCGCTGATACTCATGCCCTGATCCCGGCACAGGGCGAGCAACTGGTCCCCGGTCCAGAAATGGTAGGGCAACGATGTGCCGTCCAGTTTAACGTGCACGTTGCCCTGCTCGTCCTGGGCTACTACAAAACCGCCCCCCACGGAGAAATACACCCCTTCCTTGAGGAGATCATTTTGCTTGTCGAAGGCACGGAA
>CAXMTM010000345.1:0-2285 GCA_964196385.1 Arenicellales bacterium | reverse complement strand
TCCACTGCGTTAAAATCGTCCGCAAATTCCTTAATGACCCGTATCCCGGGCCCGGTAGTGGCCCTCTGAGTCCTGTACGAAAATGTCGTTCACCTGGGGATGACGGACAGGTTCACCGCTTTCGTCGGGCAAAAGGTTTTGCTCCGATACGTAGGCCACATATTCCGTTTCGTCGTTTTCGGCAAGCAGGTGATAAAACGGTTGATCCTTATCCGGCCTGATGTCCTCCGGGATCGAATCATACCACTCGTCGCTGTTGTCGTATGTGGGGTCAACATCAAACACCACCCCACGGAATGCGTAGACCCGGTGACGGACTATCTGTCCAATCTGGTATTTGGCTGTTCTAATCATAAAACACCCTTTTTTCCGGTTGACGTGTGTTTCTGTTTTCGGGCTTATCTGTTGCAATGTCCTACCTGTGTAATTATAGCAAACCATGCCTGTCGGGGTGAAAGAAATGGCAACCGTGAAATAGCGGGCTGTCCCCCAATGAACCGGGAGTACACTCCTACATGCGGGCCGGGCAGGTAAAAATCAAGCCGGCATGGCCCCGGTTCACGCGTGGGCGTGGGTCGGGGCTAGGCTCTGATGGAGAAGGAATCTGCATCCAGATGAGCGGGAAACCGGTGTCTGAATTCTTCCTGTTGCTCCCAGGACAGGGCCGCCGTTGCGTTCATTTCCCTGTCCTTGCAGTCAATTATGGGTTTACCCAGGCAATCGAGCACCGCACTGCCCCCTGAAAAGTCATTGCCAATCGCGTCTGAGCCGGTGCGATTCACACCAATCACGTAAATCTGGTTCTCGATGGCACGGGCGCGCAACAGGGTATCCCAGGCGTACTGCCGCGCGTTGGGCCAGTTGGCCACGTAGATGGCGACGTCACAGTCGTCGCGGTTACGGCTCCACACCGGGAACCTCAAGTCATAACACACGAACAGGCCGAGCCGCCAGCCGTGCAACTCAACAACCACCCTGTCGCTACCGGAGGTGTAGTGAATATGCTCATCGCCGTAGCGGAACAAATGACGTTTATCGTAGTATGTTATGGAGCCGTCGGGTCTGACCCAGATCATCCGGTTCACGTATGACTCACCGTCCCTGATGACCATGCTGCCGGTAATCACGGCACCACTTTGCGCAGCCTGCTGCCGCATCCATCGCACCGTATCACCATCCATATTTTCGGATATGTTTTCGGGCCGCATGCAAAAACCGGTGCTGAACATTTCCGGCAACACAATGAGATCGGTGTTGGAACCCTGCAACGACTCGACGTGCCGGGTATAGCGGGCACGGTTGGCCGCCGGGTCCTGCCAGTCCAGTTTATCCTGGACAATGGATACATTCAAATCGCGCATGGAGCGGTATTGTAACCCGACCCTCACGAGTTTTGAGACATTTGAATTAACCCACATGGTTTAGGTTACACTACGGCCCCGCTTTCCGAGTAGTCGTTTTTCGTTGTCACTCAACAAACAGCAACAACGGGTCGTACGTCTCGACGACAGCCCGGTTCTCGTCCTGGCCGGAGCCGGCAGCGGCAAGACCCGGGTAATCTCGCAGAAGATCATTCATCTCCTGCACAAACGTGGTGTAGATCCGCGGCAGATCGTTGCCGTTTCCTTTACCAACAAGGCAGCACGCGAGATGCACGAGCGCCTCGGCCGGGTATTGGAAAAGCAGGTCATGCGGCTGCTGACGGTATCGACATTTCACCGCTTCGGGTTGAACCTGCTCAGACAGCACGCCGAACAAGCAGGTCTGCGCAACCCGTTTTCCATCCTGGATGGCGCCGATGCCACCCTGGTGGTGGCCGAACTCATGCGTCAGGACTTGAGTGGCGAGCGCGGTGTGATCGAGCGGGTGCGCCAGCAAATCTCCCAGTGGAAGAACGATCTGGTGGACGCAAAAAATATCGGTCACGGAAATCTCGACAATCCCATCGCCCGATCCGCGGCCCGGGTGTACGCGGACTACGACCGGCAGTTGCGTGCGTACAATGCCGTCGATCTCGATGATCTCGTACTGCTGCCGGTGATGATGTTCAGGCACGACCCCGGGCTGCTCGACGCATGGCACCGGGATAAACGCTACATCCTGGTGGATGAATACCAGGATACCAACAACAGCCAGTATGAACTGGTGCGCCTGCTGGCCGGGGATGGCCGGGGCCTGACCGTGGTGGGTGACGACGACCAGTCCATCTATGCCTGGCGCGGCGCCCGGCCGGAAAACCTTGGCCGCCTGTCGACGGATTTTTCCGGTTTGGAAATCACCAGGCT
>CAXMTM010000344.1:0-13990 GCA_964196385.1 Arenicellales bacterium | reverse complement strand
GGGTTTCCTGTGGGGTATTGAACGAGGTTACCAACTGCTGTTCGAAATGGACGCGGATTACTCTCATGACCCCGGCCACCTGCCGGCCTTCATCGACAAGGCCGCCTCGTTCGATGTCGTTATCGGTTCTCGTTATCTTGGCGGGAAGGTAACGGCCATAAACTGGTCCATGAGCCGACTCATTCTCTCGTATTTCGGCAACTGGTACGCCCGCAAGATCACTCGCCTGCCATTGAGCGATGCCACCGGCGGCTTCAACTGCTGGCGGCGTGAAGTTTTGTCCGCACTGGATCTCTCGCTCATCCAATCGAACGGGTATACTTTTCAGATTGAACTGAAAATGCGTGCCTGGCGGCGGGGATTCACGCTGACCGAGATCCCCATATTGTTCAGGGAAAGGGCCAGCGGGGAATCAAAAATGTCAAATCAGATCGTGTGTGAGGCAATTTGGAAGGTGTGGATGCTGCGCGTGATCGACTTGTTTGGACACTTGTAGGTACTGGGCCGGAATACAGGGCACCTCAAAAAATGAGGAGACCAACACAACCGTCAGGGAAGTCAAAGTTCGCTTCAGCCAGGACCCTGTCACCAAAGAAGAGGGTCAACCCTGGCGATTACTGGTTATTTGTTGTACTCGTTGCCGGCACGATCCTCATCTACTACGCTTCGCTGGATTATGGATTTTTACTTTTCGATGACAATCGCCATATTTCCAGCAATGCCCTGATTACCCAACCAGACTTTGCAAACCTCATCAAATTCTGGACGGGCACCTTTTTCGATCTGTATGTGCCTGTGGTTTATACCGTCTGGTGGACGCTCTCCTGGATCTCCCAATCCCTCTGGGGCGAACTCCTTCCCGGACTCTTTCACGCTGCAAATTTAACAATACACATCGTAAATTCAATTCTGGTCTATGCGCTTACCCGCCTCATCGGTAAAAACTCCGAGCGGGAATTCCTTAAAAACCCCGCCACAGCCATTATTGTCGCCATTTTTTTTGCCTGGCACCCGTTGCAGGTGGAGGCCGTGGCCTGGATTTCTTCTCTGAGAGACCTGCTGGCCTTTTTCTTTTCCGCCCTCTACATGATTCTTGTATTGAGTGTCTGGTCACAAAAAATAAATAATACGAAAGCCCTGTTACTGGCCCATTTTTTTCTCATTTTCGCCCTGCTTTGCAAACCGGTGGCCATAGTGAGTCCACTTATACTGATGTCGCTGGGTTATGGCTTTAGCGCTCGGCCGTTTAAAAAAATCCTGAAGAACTCAATCATGGGGTTGTGCTTTGGGTTGCCCATCGTCATCGTGACCATGATGGCACAGAAGCATGCCACCGTTTTGATCTATAACCCGATGTGGGGAAGACTGTTAGTCCTTTCTGATGCCATAACATTCTATTTAGGGAAACTGCTCCTGCCAATCAACCTGGCCCCGGACTATTTTCGAACACCGGGGTTGGTGCTTGCAGACACCTTCAACTGGGTCAAGATTCTGTTACCGGCAGCCCTGATAATATGGGTTGTAAAATTCAGGGAAACAAAAAAAGAGCTTGTCGCACTGGTGCTGGCGGCCCTGATTCCGATGCTGCCGACCAGTGGTTTAGCCTCGTTTTCATTCCAGAAGTTTTCTACGGTTGCAGACCACTATCTCTATTTTTCAATTCCATTCATCGGCATGTTGTTGGTGATCGGGCTTTCACTGATCGCCGAAAAAAGAGTTCGCCTGGGATTGACCTGCACGGTGCTGTTGTCCCTGCTAATACTGAGCCATAACCAGGCC
The DNA here is from genome assembly GCA_964196385.1 of Arenicellales bacterium. Classification (GTDB taxonomy): domain Bacteria; phylum Pseudomonadota; class Gammaproteobacteria; order Arenicellales; family JAANXG01; genus JAHEKE01. The sequence goes on along the minus strand of CAXMTM010000344.1, from coordinate 12,211 downwards.
AGGTACTGGAAAGATTCCACCGTTCTTGCAACAAGGACACTTGAAGTTTCTCCGGGAAGTTTTATGGGAAACATCATTATTTACAATTATTACATCGAACAGGAAGAATACACCACCGCCGTTGAGCATCTTAAAACCGCGCTTCTCGTTGATGATCGAAGTCCGGTTCTGGTCAGCAGCACCGGGGAATTGATGGTGATACTTGAAAGGTTTGAAGAGGCCAGAATGTTTATCGAAAAATATGTCAACAATCTGGATCACTTCAAAAATCAACCTCCTGAATTTATTGCAAAAATTTATTTGAACTATGGCATAACCCTGTTTCACCTGGACGAAAATGACCTGGCCAGGCAGGCTCTGATCAAGGCCAGGAAGTTGCACGGCAACAGTCCCGAACTGGAAAAATACCTGAATCTGGCCGCGCGGTACAACGAAGAAAAGTAATTGTTCTCGCTGCACCAAACTTCAGGCACACCGGACCCGCAACCGCTTTGGCATTTGTTTTTTCCTGTGCTGATTTTGGGATTTTCCGCGCGTGTCGGAATTGCTCTCATCAGTGATGTGCCCCTGCATTATGACGAGGTCATGCAGTATCTGGAACAAGCTCACCGCGTCGTATATGGCTACGGGATTGTGCCCTGGGAATACCGCGAAGGCACGCGTTCATGGCTGGTCCCCGGTTTTATCTCGGGCATTCTCTACGGGTTAAAAGTACTCGGGAGCGACAGGCCTGAACTTTACATCAACGCCGTCAAAATCGTGTTTTGCGCGATATCCCTACTCATCCCTGCCGGGATGTATATGTTTAGTAGGGTACATTTCGGCGAACAATCTGCGCGCATTGCCCTGGTGCTGGGCTGTTTCTGGTACGAATTGGTTGTCTTTGCGCACAAACCTCTCACCACCTTCGCCGCTACCGCGTTGTTCTTTCTCGCTCTGGCCCTTGTGGTAAGAAATTCCAGGCCGGTCTATGCGTTGTTTGCTGCCCTGGCATTCACTCTGGCTATTGCCGTTCGCATTCAAATAGCCCCCGCCGTCGCGCTCATGATGGCCGTCGCCATGATCAACTACCCGCGGCGTCAAAAACAGTGGTTTGGCTTCGGGGTTTTAGTGGTCGTTTTCTCGGTCGGGATATTGGACGAGATATCCTGGGGTGGATGGTGGCGTACTTACTACAAGAACATCGAACTCAATTTATTCAGGGACGTTGCGTCCGCATTCGGCACGGAACCCTGGTATCAATACACCGTGTGGCTGTTTCTGGCCTCCGCAGGCATGTTTTATGTAGCGCTGGGCTGGGCGGCCGTTCAGTTCAAAAAATCTGGGCTGCTGCTGCTCTGCGTACTGCTGATCGTGACGCTGCACAGTCTGATCGGGCACAAGGAATACCGCTTTATTTTTTTGGTGATTCCAGTGTGGCTAATGATAACCGCCGATCTTCTGGCAACGTTGAAAGTGTGGCAATCGGCAACGCTAAAAACAGCCCTGGCGTTCATTTGCGTGGCAGGCATTACGAACCACTTGCCGTGGCAGGAAAAAGTCTACCTTGCCATTGGATATACCGTTCACGACTTTTTGGACAGACGCAGTGACCGCCAGGCCTACCTTAACCTGAGCAAAGATGACACAGTTACCGGGGTGATCGATTTGACCAGCCACTGGAGTATTTCCGGCGGCTATTATTACTTGCACAAAAAAGTTCCTCTGTACGATAAGTCGTTGTACCAGGCGCAACTCCAGGATCGACCGTTAGCGAATTATGCCAGCCATATCCTCACCACAAATCAGGTTACGAACATCCCTGGATTTGAGCGCATCAATACCTTTTCATCCAGAAACAACGGCGAGGTTATCCTGTGGAATCGAACGGAGGACATCGGTTCGCAATACGTCTGGAAGAATTACGTGTTGAATCAATGAGTTGATCTTTGCGGGAGTCGTAATGATTTAACGGCGTGACAATGGATCTGACGCAGCCCGAGAACGCATTACCGGGATCGTTGTAGATTCTGCTCCGATATTATCTGACAAAATCCGTGAGGCGGGACACCGCCTCCTGCAACCGCTCCAGCGTATTGGCATAGGACACGCGCACATGCTGCAAGTGCCGGTGAGTGCCGAAATCCCTGCCGGGTGTGATGGCAACACCGGTCTTCTGCAAGACCTTCATGGCAAATTTTTCGCTGTCGTTGCTAAATTCCGTGATGTCCGCATAGACATAGAACGCGCCCTGGGGAACGACCGGGATTTTGAACCCTATGTCCCGCAGCGCAGGCACCAGATAGTCCCTGCGTTCCTCGAACTGCCGCCGCCTGCGCTCGCACTCGGCCCTGACCTGGGGGGTCAGCGCCGCCAGGGCGGCATATTGTGCGGGGGCACTGGTTGAGATATACAGGTTTTGAGCGAACTTGGTGACATCGTCGATGTAATTTTCCGGACAAACCATCCAGCCGATGCGCCACCCCGTCATACCGTAATATTTTGAAAAACTGTTGACCACAAATACATCGGGAGAATCATACAGGGCGCTGCGAATTTCAACGTCATAAATCAAACCGTGATAGATCTCATCGACGATGCAGATGCCGCCGAGTTCCTCGACGGTCCGAACGATGGCTGTCATGTCCCGTGGAGATACTATGGTGCCGGTCGGATTTGACGGCGATGCGATCAGTACCGCGCGCGTCCGTCCGGTCCAGTTGCGCCGGATAAGTTCCGCCGTCAACTGATAATTTGTCGAGGCGTCGGTGGGGATCAACCTGGGCTTGCCGCCATACAATCTGATGAAGTTGCTGTTACACGGATAGCCCGGGTCCGCCAGCAACACTTCATCGCCCTCATCGATCAAGATGCCAAAGGCCAGCATCAACGCACCCGACGAACCCGGCGTCACCGCCACCCGGTTCACCCGGGGCCGGCAGGCGCGGGGATAGGTTTTTGCGATTGCCGACCGCAATTCCGGCACGCCCAGTGCCGGCGTATACTTCGTATGGCCCTGGGCCAACGCAGCGCGACCTGCTTTCACCACTGCTGCAGGACTATCGAAATCCGGTTCGCCCACTTCCAGGTGGATTACACTGCGTCCCCGCGCCTCCATGCGCCAGGCCCTGGCGAGCACCTCCATGACGTAGAACGGTTGAATATTTTGAGTACGCCTGGCTCTGGGCAGCGCCTTCTTGCCCATATTTTTCACCGTACCTTTTTTCCCTGCCGCTACCTTTTTTCTTTTTTCCACGGTTACGTCTGATCGGGTTCGCCCGGCTTTCTTCTTTGTTGCCACTTTTTTAATTTTTGCTTTAACCATAATCAGATCGGTTCTCAGTAACCCCATGCGAGACAGTGGTGTGCACGATCTTATTGAAGTTACACAATTAGAAATGACACCGCTGTCGATCGGCAACTATTCCACATCCAGGCCCTGCACATGCTGGAACCCCCTTGGCAACTTGCGACCCCGCCGACCTCTCTCACCGGCGTAGTGGTCTATATCCCCGGGTTTGAGGCGAAAGTGCCGTTTGCCTGAGTAGATCACTATACTGTCGCCTTCCTGAAAGGTCGTGGCCACCAGCAGGGATTCCGCCCCCGCGAGTTTTTTATTAAGCGGGATGTTGATCAGTTTTACACCTCGCCCCCGGTTCATCACCGGCAACTCCCCCGTCCTGTAGACCAGAAGATAGCCGCCCGTGGTGACCACGGCGATCCAGTCCTCTTCCGTACCGTATACCCGTTGTGGCGTCAGCACCGCGGCATCACCCGGCACCGTCAGCGTACTTTTGCCTTTTTTGTTTTTAGTGTGCATCTCGCCCAGCGGCGCTACAAATCCGTAACCGCCATCAGTCGCCAGTAGATAAAGGTCTTCGTCCGTGCCCATCATGATGCCGGCAAAGGTGGCGCCGGCAGGCGGGTTCAGATTGCTGCTCAAGGGCTCGCCCTGACTGCGCGCGGACGGCAAACTGTGCGCCGCCACCGTGTAGGTCCGGCCGGTGGAATCGAGACAGACCACCGATTGATTGGTGCGTCCGTGCGCGGCGTGCAGGTAAGCGTCTCCGGATTTGTAGTTCAGGCTTTTTGGGTCTATATCGTGCCCTTTGGCGGCACGCACCCACCCCTTTTTGGACAACACAACGGTGATCGCCTCAGCGGGGATGAGCTCTGTCTGATCGATGGCTCTGGCCGGCTGGCGCTCGACGATCGGAGACCTTCTGGCGTCGCCGAATTCCTCGGCATCTTCGAGCAACTCGTCCCGGATCAAACGCCCCAGCCGTGCCCGCGAAGACAGGGTCTTGTGCAGGGTGTCGCGCTCGCTGCTCAATTCTTTTTGCTCGCCGCGGATGCGCATCTCTTCGAGTTTGGCCAGATGCCTCAGCTTCAGTTCCAGTATCGCTTCGGCCTGGTCGTCGCTGAGCCCAAACCGCTTCATCAACACCGGTTTTGGCTGGTCCTCGGTGCGCACGATATGGATCACCTCGTCGATATTGAGATAGGCGATCAAATAGCCCTCGAGGATGTGCAGCCGGCGGACAACCCGCTCCAGACGCCACTGCAAGCGCCGGCGCACGGTCTCGGTACGAAACTCCAGCCACTCCTTGAGCAGTGATCTGAGATCATAGACCCGGGGGCGCCCATCCAGACCGATCATGTTCATATTGATGCGGTAACTGCGCTCCAGGTCGGTGGTGGCGAACAGGTGAATCATCAACGCATCCGGGTCCACGCGGTTGGATCTCGGTTCGATCACCAACCGGGTCGGGTTCTCGTGGTCGGATTCGTCCCGAAGGTCTGCCACCAGAGGCAGTTTCCTGGCGTTCATCTGGGCCGCGATCTGCTCCATGACCCTGGAGCCGGACACCTGGTAAGGCAGGGCATCGACCACGATGTTTCCGTTCTCCGTCATCCAGGTCGCCCGCTGCCGCATCGACCCGACACCGGTTTCGTAGACCTGCCTGATCTCCTCTTTTGGAGTAACGATTTCAGCGCCGGTGGGATAGTCCGGACCCTCTATATGCTGACACAAATCGGCCACGGTAGCGCGTGGAGACTCCAGCAATCTCACACAAGCGGACACCACCTCTCTGATATTGTGTGGCGGGATATCCGTGGCCATCCCTACCGCGATGCCGGACCCCCCGTTCAACAGGACGTTGGGCAGGCGTGCAGGCAACATTTTGGGCTCTTCCAGGGTCCCGTCGAAATTGGGAATCCACTCCACCGTCCCCTGCCCCAGTTCATACAGCAGCGCGTTCGCGTATCGTGTCAGTCTGGATTCCGTATAGCGCATGGCGGCAAAAGATTTGGGGTCATCCGATGATCCCCAGTTGCCTTGCCCGTCGATAAGGGGATAGCGGTAACTGAAATCCTGCGCCATCAGCACCATGGCCTCATAGCAGGCGGCGTCGCCGTGGGGGTGGAACTTGCCCAGCACGTCCCCGACGGTTCGTGCGGACTTCTTGAATTTCGCGGCGGCGTGCAGACCCAGTTCGGACATGGCGTAAACGATGCGGCGCTGCACGGGTTTGAGACCGTCCCCGATATACGGTAAGGCACGGTCGAGGATGACATACATGGAGTAGTGCAGATATGCTCTTTCCGCAAACGTCGCCATCGGCAGGCCGAGAATGGGCGTTTTCGCAGTTACAGGCTGGGCCATGTTGCTTTTGCGTTTTTGGGGCGTCGATTTTCCGGGCATGGTTTTTTCCAGGGAGACTGTGGTTAGTTTACGTTGACCTGATCGCCCTTCTCGCTCAGCCAGGCCTTACGGTCCGCCGCTCGCTTCTTGGCCAGCATCATGTCCAGCATGCGCTGCGTGTCGTCTCCGCGCGCAACCTCCATACGGACCAGTCGTCGCGTTGCCGGGTTCATCACCGTCTCCCTTAGTTGCAGGGGGTTCATTTCCCCCAGGCCCTTGAAGCGCTGCACATTCACCTTTCCCCTGAGTCTTTCGGACTCTATACGATTCTCTATCACGCCTCTTTCCGCGTCGTCAAGTGCATAGAATACCTCCTTGCCCACATCGATCCGGTACAGCGGCGGCATCGAAACATGTACCCGGCCCGCATCCACCAGCGGTCGAAAGTGTTTTACGAATAAGGCGCACAACAAAGTCGCAATGTGCGCGCCATCAGAATCCGCGTCGGCCAGAATACACACCTTGCCGTAGCGCAGGCCTTGCAGATTATCGGATCCGGGATCAACTCCCAGCGCAACAGCAATATCGTGCACCTCCTGCGAGGCCAGAACCTCGGCGGAGTCGACTTCCCAGGTATTCAGAATCTTGCCCCGCAACGGCATGATAGCCTGGAATTTACGATCTCTGGCCTGCTTGGCGGATCCCCCCGCTGAATCCCCTTCAACCAGAAACAGTTCGGTCTGTTCCAGATCCTGGCTGGAGCAGTCGGCCAACTTGCCCGGCAGTGCGGGGCCGCTGGTAATTTTTTTACGGGTCACGCGCTTGCCTGCCCGCAATCGCGTCTGTGCGTTGTCCACGGCCAATGCCGAGATGCGTTCCCCTTCCGCAATGTGGCGATTCAGCCAGATACTGAACTCGTCCCTGATTACCCCCTGCACAAAGACCGCGGTCTCACGGGAAGACAGGCGGTCTTTGGTCTGCCCCGTAAATTGCGGGTCTTTCAATCGCACCGACAGAATGAAATTACAGTGACCCCAGACATCGTCCGCGGTTAATTTGACATTGCGGGGCAGTAAATTCCGGTGATCACAAAAGTCCCGGATGGCGTCGGTCAGGCCGGAGCGGAATCCATTGACGTGAGTACCGCCCTGTACCGTCGGAATCAGGTTGACGTAACTTTCCGCAATATCCTGCGCACCATCCGCCAACCATAATACCGCCCAGTCTATCTCCTGTTGCTGGCCTTCATAGTGGCCAATGATGGGCTCATCGGGAATCGCCTCGCCGTATTCTAGCTGGCTGTTGAGGTAATCCTGCAGTCCGTCCGCGTACACCCATTCATCATCGTTGCCGGGATTGTTCTCGTCCCTGAAACTGATGGCGAGGCCCGGGCACAAAACGGCCTTGGCCCTCAATGCGTGTTTCAGACGACCCAGGTTGATCTTGAGCGTGTCAAAAAACTGTTCATCCGGCCAGAAGCGGATGATGGTGCCTGTATTCCTGTGGCCGACGGTGCCTACCGGCTTCAATTCGGACATTTTCTGGCCCCCGGCAAAGGACATCATGTACTCCTTGCCCCCCCGCCGGACCCACACGTCCAGCCTGCTGGACAGCGCATTGACCACGGATACCCCGACACCGTGCAGACCGCCGGAAAAACGATAGTTCTTGTTGGAGAACTTACCACCGGCGTGGAGGCGCGTCATGATCACTTCCACACCACTCACCTTCTCTTCCTGGTGCAGGTCCACCGGCATTCCCCGTCCATTATCCGCAACACTCACCGAGCCGTCTTCATGCATAACTACCTGGATGAGGCCGGCATAACCCGCAATTGCCTCGTCAACGCTGTTGTCGACGACCTCCTGGATCAGGTGATTGGGTCTTTCCGTCTGTGTATACATGCCCGGGCGTTTACGCACGGGCTCGAGACCGGACAGAACTTCGATAGCCGAAGCGTCGTATGCGGAATTCATTATTGCCAGTGATTCACGTCGATTATGCAGGAGCGGCCCTTTCCACGGGACCGACATAATAAAGACTAAAAAGTAAAGATCAAGTGAGCGCTCGTCGATTCCTTGAGAATTGCGGGCTAACCCAAAGCGTTGAAACGGATACGGATACTTAACAGTTGAATGTAGGGTATCGGAAGGCATTCTCAGGTTAGCGGGATGCAGCAAGTCAAAGTTGAAATTGAATTAATAATGACCCTTTCATTGCTCCGGTACGCCCGCTTTGCGCAGAGCGTCGATGTATTGGTTGAGATCCTGAGGTTTTCTGTAATTGGCCTCCCGGCGCTCGTCGGCGAGGGAGATGTCCGATCTGATGGTCAAGGCTTCCTCAACCGCCCACGCGGCATCGTCGAACTCGCCCAGTTCCGCGTAGATGGCGGCGAGCATCAATTGTGTCCGGTCGAATACCGGATTCCTCTGAATGCTTTCTTCGAGCAATTCGAGAGCCGCGTGGTATTGTTTCATATGGAAGAGTATGCGGCCTTCGACGGCCAGATAAACATACGAGAATTGTGGATTGAGCTCCTTGGCCCGGCGGATGGCCTGCAGGGCTTCCCCAAACTGCCCGGCGAAGCTTAAAACAAAAGCCAGTCCGGCATAGCCATCGGTATAATTCGGGTGCACTTCCACGGTACGGCGAGCCGCCTCGACCGCCGCATCATGCCTCCGTTGTGCCAGGTACAAGACGCTGCGGGTCAGGTAGATCTGCGGAATACTGTCGTCCAACTCTGACGCTCTTGCCGCATACTCCAGGCCCAGCCGGATCGATTCCTCCCGATCCTGTGTCCAATTGAAATTCACATCGGAAACATAGGTCAACGCAACGTTCGCATAGGCCCTGGCGTAGTTGGGGTCCAGTTCGATGGCCCGCTTGAACATGTCCCGCGCCTCTGCGTTGGTTTCCAGGGAGAAACGTTGATACTGTTCAAATCCACGCAGCAACATATCATAGGCATCCGGATTGGATGTTTCGATCTTGTCGAGCCGTTTGTGATCGTCGGCGGTGAGGTTTACCTCAAGTGCCGTGACGATTTTGAGGTTAACGTCGTCCTGAAGTGAAAATACATCGGCCATGGTCCCGTCAAAACGTTCGGCCCATATATGCCCACCGGTGGTGGCATCGATCAACTGGGCGTTGATGCGAATTTGATTTCCGACGCGGCGAACACTGCCCTCCAGTACAAATTTCACCCCCAGTTCACGGGACACCTGACGCACGTCAGGGGACTTGCCCTTGTAGGCAAAACTTGAGTTCCGGGCGACGACAAACAGGCCGGAAATCTTGGACAGGTCGGTGGTCACGTCCTCGGTAATGCCGTCAGCGAAATACTCCTGCTCCGGGTCGCCGCTCATGTTGGTGAACGGCAGAACCGCTATGGATGGTCTGTCGGGCAGAGAGCTGGGCATAAGATCTACTGTTGCCGGCTCCAACTCAGGCGCCCAGGGCTGCAGCCAGGCCAGTAACCCGCCGCCTGCAGCAAGAACTACGGCAAAAGCGATGACGAACCAGCGGGTGACTGGAATTTTCTTCCAGACAGGTATGGCCTCCTTGGGCTTCGGAAGTTGCCCTCCATCCTGTAGGCGTACCGCATACACCCGCACCGGTTCATCGAAACCCTTGACTTTCCGTTCGCCCAAGTCCTCCTGGTCGAATGGCATGCGCTGTGGTAACGCTTCATGGATCGCGCCGGTGATACACAATCCGCCGGGTAGCGCCAGTTGCTCCACCCTTTGCGCAAGCACCACACCAGCGCCCGTAACCGTCCCGTCGGCGAAAACAACTTCGCCTAAACTGACACCGATACGCACAGTCGGTGCGATCTCGTCGGACAATTGTGCAAGCGTCTCGATGTGTGAATTCTGGAAGGCCAGTGCGGCACAAACTGCGTTCGTGGCGCGGTGGAACTCCGCTACCAGGGCATCACCGCGAACTTCGTGGACGGTTCCGCCATATTGGTCGATGACCCGGGAGAACCGTGTGAATGCGTCATTGATGCGTTCATGGGCCAACGATTCGTTGAGTTGGACCAGTGCGGTCGACCCTGCCACATCGGCATGCAGAATGGCCGCCATCTTGAGCGAAGGATGTTCGCGAACAGACATCATCGATAACGATCCCTAATGGGGTGTACGCCAATCGTATACCAATAGGTGCAAGCCGGAAAGTCTACTTAAAAAATCCGTGTCGGACCGCAATTACTAAAATTAGAGAAAATATTATTCCGGCCCCGCGTTTATTCGAGGTCTGCCGCCAATGCCCCCCTGGTTTTCGGGTTGACCGGGTAGTTCTGCTCCGTGTACTCCGCATGATCGATACCGAACCCGAACCCGGCGCCTGCGGTGATTGCTGATGTTGTTGCTTGCGGCAACTCGAAGCGCAGGAAATGTACGGCGGATGTTTTGTCGCCGGTTGACCGTTCGAGGTCTTCGTCAGCGATGGCATGGATCCGCTGCAATCCTTCGGCCTGCACCCACACCCGGTCTTCTATGCCGACGAGTTTTGCCAGCGCATCCCGGCGTTGTTCCACATCGGGGTATTCAATCATCAGTGTCGCCTTGAAATTTGCGCCATCGGGGATCAACGGATTGTAGGCGTCCAACTCTTCCTGGATTCCTGCCCCTTCGAATATTTTTTCGATGCGCAGCATTTCCTGGATCTGGTATTGAACGGTGAGGCGGTCTTCAAAATACAGCGTCGCGTGATCTCCGAGTTTGATCATGCGGTTCTTTTTGTGGGCCAGCACCCGGGCCCGGAACTCAGGGCGGGTGTCAGCGTATTCTTCCAGGGAATAGAGATCTTGTCTGATGAGTTTATTCATGATGAAGTGGGGGGTTGCCGGGTTATATTCCGTAAGCATACTTTAGCAGTGACATGGGGTGCCTGGCTGCGCTGCCGTCGGCCTTGCCGTTGGCAATGAACTCTCCGGCCATGGGACAGTCGCTCGAATAGTAGTCCGCGTCCGCCTTGTTGACACGGTTCACCACCGGTTTACAGATCTTGCTGGCCACCTCAAAAAACTCCTTTTTCACCGCGTAGGTACCATCGTGCCCGGAACAGCGTTCGATAGCATCGACCTGGGTATTGGGCACCAGTTTCAACACATCCCGGGTTTTCAAGCCGATGTTCTGCACCCTCAGGTGGCAAGCCACATGGTAGGCAATGTTGCCCAGTTCATTCTTGAAATCAGTGTTTAAACTGCCGGCTTTGTGCCGGTGCATCAAATATTCGAACGGATCGAACATGAACGCCCGGACTTTCGCCACATCCGGGTCGTCGGGAAACATCAGCGGCAGTTCTTGTTTGTACATCAGCACACAGGACGGAATAGGCGCCACGATGTCCCAACCGTCGTCGATGAGTGCCGCTAACCGGGGAATATTCACCTCCCTGGAATTCGCCACCGACTGGAGGTCGCCGAGTTCCAGTTTCGGCATCCCGCAGCATTTATCTTTGTGCACGATCGTTACCGGGATTTCGTTGTGCTCGAACACAGCCAGCAGATCGGATACCAGATCCGGTTGGTTGTACTTGCCGTAACAGGTTGCGTAGAGCGCGACCTTGCCTTTGGTCGGACCTGCCGGCACGGCCACATGATGGGTGGCGGGTTTTAATTTTTTCGTGGAGTCGCTGTGATAATCGGGTACCGGCGCATCCTTGTGCACGCCGATAGTCGATTGCACCACCGACCTTATCGCAGCGCTGCCCATGGCTGCGTTGACCACCGAGGACACCACCGGGATGCCGGCCAGTGAACCCAGCGTATCCGTACTGGAAAGCAATTTATCCCTGGCCCCGACCCCGCCTTTTTTGTACTTCACGGCCTTGGCACGCAGCATCAGATGCGGGAAGTCAACATTCCATTCGTGTGGCGGTACATAAGGACATTTAGTCATGTAACACATGTCACACAGGTAACAATGGTCTACTACGTTCCAGTAGACGGACCTGGGTACTCCGTCGAGTTCCATGGTTTCCGACTCGTCGATGGCGTCGAACAAAGTCGGGAAGGCATTGCACAGACTGAAACAACGGCGGCAACCGTGACAGATGTCGTACACCCGTTCCAGTTCCTTGTACAGGCTCTCCTCGTCGTAAAACGACTCGCTTTTCCAGTGCAGAGGGTGGCGTGTGGGGGCCTCGAGACTGCCTTCTCGTGAAATACCTTTTTCGGTATGCGCTGTCATAAATGTAACCTGTGACCTGTGACGAAAATACAAAGGCCGGACGTTGATCCGGCCTTTGCGACATCAAGTCAGCCCGGATTCAGTCCAGAGAATCCAACGCCTTCTGAAATCGATTTGCGTGAGAACGCTCGGCCTTGGCCAGTGTTTCGAACCAGTCTGCGATTTCGTCAAATCCTTCGTCGCGCGCTGCCTTCGCCATACCCGGGTACATATCGGTGTACTCGTGAGTTTCCCCCGCTATTGCCGCTTTGAGGTTGTCCGAGGTGGCACCGATCGGCAAACCGGTTGCCGGGTCGCCAACGGCTTCAAGGTATTCCAGGTGTCCGTGCGCATGTCCGGTTTCCCCTTCCGCAGTGGACCGGAAAACGGCAGACACGTCATTGTAACC
>CAXMTM010000343.1:0-2903 GCA_964196385.1 Arenicellales bacterium | reverse complement strand
CCTTCTATTGGTCTCGTGGCTCTACGCCGGTATATGGCAGGGGCTGCTTGCAAAAATCTTCAGGAGTGATACCTTTACAAAAAACAATCAGTCTGTACTGTTTATAATAACCACTATGCAGGCGCTTCGCAATCTCGGCGCCCATCATGGCCCACACAATGCGCACAAACCCGCTGGAGAGCACTACCATGAGCGACAAGAACGTTGAAAACTACGACGACGTGACCATGTACGGTCTCTCCCCTGAAAAACAGGAAGCGCTTCTACTGAAACAGAATGAGCTAACCTTTATCTGGACGACTAAAGACGGCCACGGCATGGGTGTGACCATGAGCTACATCTGGCGCAAGGGCAGTATCTGGTGCACCGCCACGGAGCAACGCGCGCGAATGAAAGCCCTCGCAAGAGACCCGCGATGCAGTGTTGTCATCTCCAATGCCGGCACGGGCTCAGATATCAGCCAGTCCATTACCTTCAAGGGCCACGCGATTCTGCACAAGGATCAGGAAACAAGGGACTGGTTCTATCCGGATTTTTCCCGGCACAGTAACAACCCTGCGCCAACGCCCGAGGCGTTCGTGGCCTTCCTGGACACGCCGGCGCGCATCATCATTGAAGTGGTACCCGAGAAAGCCATTACCTTCGACGGTGGGGTGATGCAAGACACCACCTCCGAAGCACTGAAACAGTAGATATTTGTAATAACCGGGACCTGACCTTACAGAAAATGTCAGGATCTCAGATGCATCACGTGATGCATATACCCGAGTCTTCTTTCCTTCTGCTTTTTATAACCGAAAAACGGTCGGGTAGCCCCAAGGATTGCTCCCTAGGGCTCCCACAGATCCGGACGTGCGGAACTCCCGCATCCGGCTCATCAGGCCAAGGTTATGACTGGGAACGATAGACACTATGTACAACCCGAATCGGCGGTAACGGATGTCGCTTCAGGAACGCGTTAAAACGCGCCCATAACAGCTTCGCCCGATTACTACGGCGTGCCAACCATTTACGCCAGATTCGTTCTACCGCATGCAAGAAACGCCCAAGAGACCGTCCATTCCCGGTAATACCGTAGTAGGCATAGTGCCCACGTAATTTTCGGCTTAGCTGGGTATGCTGCCACGCCACAGGTTCATGGCGGTGGCGACGGCACCACTGCTTGATGTTGCATAGCGCCCTGCTGAGCCGATTCGTGGCCGTCTTGCGACGGACCACCCAGCCTCCCTTGCGAGAACGCCCCCAGAAATGGGTAAGGCCCAGAAAGTCAAACGACCGTGTAACTCCCGGCCCGCCACGTGGACGCTCCTTTGGTTTCGGTCGCCCGAACTGCATAAGCCGCGTCTTCTCAGGGTGCAGTGTCAGCCCAAACCTGGCAAATCGCTTTGCCAGTACAGCATACACACGCCGCGCATCATCTTCTCGTGCAAATCCCAACACACCATCGTCCGCGTAGCGCACCATAAATGCACGGCTCTTCAGACGTGGTATGACGTCCTCTTCGAACCAGCGGTCGAGCACCTCGTGCAGGTAGATATTCGCCAGTAACGGCGATATCACCCCTCCCTGAGGTGTTCCCTGTGTCGGGTAGCTCAACTGGCTATCTTCCATGACGCCTGCCTTGAGCCACTTGCCAATTATTCGACGGACTACTCCGTCTCCCACCCGACGAGCAATGAGTGATTGGAGAACCTTATGGTCTACGTTATCGAAGAAACTCTCGATATCCAGCTCAATCAACCAGCCGTTTGGATGCCTCATTGTACCTCGCCATAAGGCTTCCAGCGCTTGATGCGCCGAACGACCCGGGCGAAAACCATACGATGCATCCGAGAACTGGACTTCATAGATCGGCTCCAACAGCATCACCACTGCCCGTTGCAGGACTTTGTCCTCCAGCGTCGGGATACCGATGGGGCGACGGCGTTTGCCGTCAGCCTTTGGAATATAGACTCGTCTGACAGGCGGTGCCCGATAGTCCCCCGACTTGAACCGATCCAGTAAACTCGACAGGTTCTCATCCAGTTGTTTCTCGTAGCCAGCCGCCGTCTGCCCATCAACACCACTTGCTCCATCTTTCCTCGTCCGGCGGTACGCTTCGCGTAGCCAATCGAGGTCAATAAAGTGCGACAGTGTCTCTAAGGCGTCCTCTGCTATTTCTGTTGCTCGCTGTGTCAGCTCAATTTGTTTCGTTGAGATGGTATGTGGACTCAGTGTTCCAGCCATCTTTCCCTCCTTAAGCACTTTGGCCCGATCTTCCCCTTCCCTCCACGGGCTCCGCTCGAGATACGTTCGCCCATTTCGCCGGTACTATGAGAAGACTCCGATTTCTCCAACCCCATCCACTCCCCTTGCAGGGAGTGTACCCTTGCGATTGTGCTGGTTTGGTTCGTCACGGCTCTGCACAGGAGACCGCTCGCCTGGGCCTTTTCTTGAGCGGCGCCCGCACCGCTACCTTCGCAAGGGAGGATCAGAGACCTCCCAGGTTCCTGTAGGACCTTAATGTCACCATGCCCTGCTCTGCGACCCCGCCGAGTGGCTCGCGCCTGGCTTTTGCGACGCGCTCCATGCTGCCTTCCACACAGAAAACAGTGTCGGCCTCGGAACAATCTCCTTTCGGGGCTGAATCACACGGCCTGGGGACTCCCTGTGTACGCTTCGCAGCCAAGGTCACCCTTGACCACGCAACACTCGGTACCGGCTGGCTGCCAACCTTTGCCGGACAGACTACCAATCTGCTAGGTCCCACCAAGAGATTTCAATCACGTTATCCTTTACATAATTTCCCTCTCTTCCAAGCTTTGCCTGGCGCACTCTCCGCGGAGACGTGTTTGATCTGCGGTAACAGGCTGCTTTCGATGTTCCTGCCTGATGGTATTGTGAATTCCAGCTGTTGCCCGGGC
>CAXMTM010000342.1:0-2144 GCA_964196385.1 Arenicellales bacterium | reverse complement strand
AGGGTCCCATCACACCCTTATTCTTTCGATGCCTCGGCATCGGCGCTGGTCATCGACAATGATTTCGACGGCACCATAGAGTCGGCCGACAACGACAAGGTGTATATCTACATCTGCATGCGCCGCGGCGGCAAGGGATGTTATGCGCTGGACGTTACCGATCCGGATCAACCCAAACTCTTATGGACGCTGGCCGGAGGGGACACGGGTTTCGAGGAGCTTGGGCAGACCTGGTCCCTGCTGCGCGCCAGCCTGATATCGTTCAAGAATTCCTCAGGCCAGATTGTCAGAGCCCCGGCACTGTTTTTTGGTGGGGGTTACAACGGTGATGACGGCAGCGATGGCGCGGGCGACCTGGGCAAGGACAGCCGGGTCAAGAATTCAAACAGCAACACAGAAATTGTGGGCACCGACGACGATGAAGGCAATGCGATCTTTATCGTCGACGCGCGGGACGGTTCTCTCATCTGGAAGGCGGTGGGGCCGTCTGCGGCGTTGGCCGATGGCTGGAATTCCACGGAACTGGCCTATGAAGTCAGCGCACTCAAAGACAGCATTCCTGCCGGTATTACGTTGTTCGACAGCGATGGTGACAGAATCGTCGATCGCTTCTATGTGCCGGATACCGGTGGAAATCTATGGCGTGGCGACGTGGTTCCCGGGCCTCGGTCGGCATGGACTTTGACCAAAGTGTTGTCGCTTGGTCGCCATGACACACCTTCCAACAACGCCAATGACCGCCGATTCTTCGCCCGCGTCGATGTCGCCCGGTCGAAGGAACCTGATGTGTCCCAGGCAGAGAGCGGCGTACCGTTCGATGCAGTAGTGCTTATGTCCGGAGACCGGGCCCACCCCCTGGGGGAAGCCGTTGAAAACTGGGCCTACATGTTCAAGGATAAAAATATCGTAAGCGGGGCGCCGCCCACCACGACCCTCACCCACGACGACCTGCAGGACCTTAGCAACAACTGCCTGCAGGACGGCAACAGCAGCGACTGCACAGAGGTGCAGACTGGTGGTAATCTGCCCAAACTGGACAACGGCTGGAAAATCAGGCTGAACCACTGCGAAGACTTGAGCGAATCCAATACTTGCGGCGAGAAGGCTTTGTCCCGTCCTCTCATCATCAACCGCACTATTTTCTTCAACAGCTACCTGCCCCCCGACCCCGACAGCGTCAATGCGTGCAAACCCAGAGTCGGTTCCGGTCTGTTCTACGCCATGTCCTTGTTCGATGCCACGGCTGTATTCGACTTCAATTTGTCCAACAATACCGGGGACGCCGCAACTGATTTGGATCGATTCGACGAACTGGCAAGCCCCGGCATTCCGCCGGCATCAGTCGCCCTGGCGCCTGACCTTCTGCTACGCCCGGATTTACAGCCGCAGCCCATCCCGGGCCCGCCAAACGCGCCCACATTCTGGTATGAAAGGCACCTGAAATAATGCCACCGCGAAAATTCGCTCAAACAGGCATCACCTTGATCGAACTGATGATCGTGCTTGCCGTCCTGTCGATTCTGGCTGCGATCGCCCTGCCCTCTTATGAGCAGGTCATGGAGCGATCGCGGCGCACCGAAGCACGCGAGGCACTCAGTGATTTTGCCTCACGCCAGGAGCAGTTTTTTCTGGATAACAAAACCTATACCTCAACCATATCGGTGCTGGGCCGCAACGCCGTCACCGAAAATGGGTATTACATTATCTCTGTTCCCACCTTCACCGCGGTGAGTTACACACTACGGGCGACCGCACAGGCGTCGCAAGGCAATGACACGACCTGTGCAACCATGAGCCTGACCTCCACCGGCAGCAAATCCCCCGACGATTGCTGGTAAGCCTGAACAAGCGTCGTATCAGCGACACCGACCTGCCGGGGAAATATTTCCTGCTGGATAAATAAACAGCCGAGATCGCGTAATATTTATGACTATCCGGGTTAATATCAAAGCACAACAACAAAACCCTGGGTGGCGGAGCATTGGAGATACAAAGGGGACCTTCCGATGACGGTGCTACCGGGCACCGCCCCAGAGGGGAAGACCGCCGCCGCAGCCACGTCAAGGCATTCTTCGTACAGTTCATAAAGCCACGCCGCCGCGGAGGACGCCGCCAATCCGATACCCATGGATTTCATACCGATT
>CAXMTM010000341.1:0-3162 GCA_964196385.1 Arenicellales bacterium | reverse complement strand
GTATTGACATCATCCAGGACGGCCTGCTGCACTTCAGGTGAAAAGGCCATGGAAAGATGGCCTATGCCATTGAAGACCACTTCTCTGGCGCCCGGCAACTGCGCACTGTCCCGCGACACGACGATATTGTCATGAACACTGATATAGGTAGACAGTATGAGTGCTTCTTGTCTGGCGTTGAGTTCTTTCAGCCAACGGTTACCTGGATGCATTTGCTGCATGTTGCGCCCCGGGAGCAACCGGGCAAGAATGGTGCCGTGATGAGGGCAGCCGATAGTGATCAGTTTATCAACATACCGGCCTCCATACCTGGCCACATAAGCACGGCATACCAGTCCGCCCATACTGTGCGCAACCAATACGATTTTTTGCCGACCGGCATGGCTGCACACTTCCGTTATTCGCTGCGCAAGTTGCCCGGCATGCTCATCGATATCATGGATCGGCGGGTCCAGGTTCATAGTGTATAGCGCACTCATTCCACGATTGCTGAGGTAACGTTTATACTGCAACCAGAATCCGGCATTGGCATAGAAACCGTGAACGAACAGGACGGGAGCCCCCTGTGTTTTTGCAATCGGTGCAGTTGCGTCATGTTCGTTCAACAAGGCCTCGAAGGGGTGATAGAAAAAAAACAGCTTGATGGAAGCACTGATCTCCCGAACGATCATTTCCACAATCTGTCCCACGCTCAATGAAATCCGTTGCTCATGTTCGGGGCGAAACCCCCGGAAAATCAGAAAACCGGAAATCGCAATCAGACAGCGAATACCAATTACCAACGCAATGGACAACAATATACCGATCCACATATTCAGGCCAAACCACCAGGTCGACACAACGCTGTATATCACCAACTGCAATACGATCCCGAACAGAATATGTCGTGAAACGGAAGACCAGCGACGGGTTGACATATTTACCTGAATTCGAGGGACACGACACTTATCCCAATCATTGAACGATCAATATTGAGATTAAGTATCGTGTCCTCTGATCTGTTCGGTGATGTTCGCGGGCACAAACCGAACTCTATATCTACAAGGTCCCGATTACCAACATAACGCGCTGCCAGGTCCACACGGCGGCGACGGCCATACAGGCTGTCGCAAGACCGATACGGCCAAGTCGCCAGGCATTATCACTCGATCTCTGGATCAAACGAAATACGGGCCACGTAGCCAGGATAATGGTCAACTGGCCAATCTCCACACCCACATTGAAGGCGAGCAGACTTTGCCAGATGTCGGGCGAGGAGATCTGGAGAATCTTGTGCAACACGAAGGAGAAGCCGAGCCCGTGAAGAAGGCCGATGGTGCAGGTGACGATGAATATGTTCCGCTCGCTGCCCGCGAACCCCCTGGCCGGCATTATGGCGATGACAGCGGCGTAAATGATCGACAGCGCAATTCCGGTTTCGACAGATGGGACGAACCAGGCTCCAGACGGAACAAATCCGAAAAAACCAGCTGTCAGCGTGATGCTGTGGCCGATCGTGAAACCGGTGACCCGCCAGGCGAGGCTTTTGAGCTGCACCGCCCCGAGCACCAGGCAGAGCACGAACAACACGTGGTCCAGTCCTTCCAGGATATGGCGAACCCCTTCTTTGATGAAGGTGAAAACCGCCGACAAAGCGGATCGCGATATGATGACGGGTTCGGCCAGCAACCCACGCGCGCGGAACACCTTGGTGCCCTCGGGACCGTAGTCGAGGATCAGGTTGGCAGTGTTTTCCTGGCCGGGCAATCCGGGATCCAGCGTGCTCGAAACGGAATAACCGCGTACCGGGACGCCGGCCCCGTAACGCAGGACGATATCCACAACCACATCGCCGACATAGAGCGGATCCGTCTCAACGGGAATAGCGGGGCCGACAGCAAAGGCCGCTCTGGCCTCGTCCAGCGTTGCGAAATCGGGTTGAGTGTCTACCCGGTATACATGCACTTGCTCGACTGTTGCCTCCAGGGGCTTGCCATCGGCGACAAACCGGAAGCCTTCGCCGGCGAATGATCCAAGTCCCTCGGGGTCGCGGCGCAGCTGGTCGGGATCGAGGTAATGAACCAGCTTCTCGTCTTCGATTCTGTTGGTCGTATAGGGCGCCGGTTCCGGCAGACCATTGCCGCCGACGGGACCGACGCGATCAGCCACGAGATACGGCATAGGCGTGCGCAGGTAAACCCGAAGACCATCCTCCAGATGCTCGACGTGAAGGATGCGGACATTAAGGTTCAGCAGAAAATGGGCGTGCGCAGTGGTGGCGACGCCCAACAGGAATATAAAAGAGAGGATCACTCCCCATCTTGCACTGCTTCTTCCAGGTGGCATTTACGCGGCTCCTCGCCCAATAACCAGTCAATTCATTTGCTTGGCATCGACAACGGTGATCCCGGCGAGTTTCCATGCGCCCTCATCATCGACAAGTTCCACCAGCGCCCGGAAACGGATCGTGCGCCGATGGGCATGACCCCAGTGTCCGGCACTGGCCCTGGCGGTCCACTCCGCCAGGGAGCGAAATCCGGGCCGGCCGTCAAGTGTCGTTATGTCCTTGAGAACCATATTCTCGATAGCATCCACGCGGGCAATTCCCCCACCCGCGACCTTGATCGCAAGCGCGCGGCCAAGCTCTTCCTCGACGTCAGTGAGCCCCTCGGTTGCGACGACAACTTCCAGTGCCTGACGCAGTTCGGCCGGGTCTTTTTCCAGATACGCGTGGTTCACATTGGCGAGGACGCCGGACAGGATCTGTGCGGAGGTCACTTCGTCCGGTGGCCCGGCAAACGGGTTGGCCACATCGATGACAGCCATACGGAGTAACAACACCGCCGCCACCGCGCTCACCGCGGAGGCAGCAATCCATACCGGCCGTGACAGAAACACGGGGCGGGCCGCCAGCGTGGCAGCGCCAAGGGCAAAGACCAGCAGCAGCACTGACAGCACGGGAATGCCGATCGAGCGGCCATCGCCGAGGACCACCGCCGACACCCGGGGCTCCTCATACTTGCGTAGATAGTTGCGCCATTCGAGCGTCGGATCACTGGCCTCGATGTAGCCGAGAAAGGGGCCGGCCGGATCGATCGCCGTTGCCGGGATCTGCTCCACACGCTCGCTGAACAGATCCCACCGGACCGTGACGTGTTGCGGCAAGTGCTTCACCGGATAGGA
>CAXMTM010000340.1:0-6448 GCA_964196385.1 Arenicellales bacterium | reverse complement strand
TCTCGAGTTGTTCGCACACCCCGGTCCAGAGTTCGTTTTGTTCCGCCAGTTGATTGTCCCGGCTCAGCGCTGATTGCACACGCGACTTCAGTGCCGGATCCCGATCCAGCAATCCGGCACGCAGCCGGTCGATGTGTGTGGTAGTTATTGTGTCGTTGCTATTCATGGTTCCATACCCCGGCCAATTTTACACGCAAGGATTTCATGGCTCTGAAATGATGTTGTTTCACGCTGCCTTCAGAGCAGCCCAGCACCGATGCCGTATCCCGTACGCTCATGCCTTGCCATTCTCGCAGGATAAAAACCTGCCGTTGCCTGTCGGACAGATATTCTAATGCTTTGTCGATTTCATTTCGAAGTTGTTTCGCCAGTACCGCCGTTTCAGGCTGGTCCTGTGGTGGGTTTGTATCGGCGCCGAGCCCGGACTCGAGCAGATCCTCTTCTCCCCCCTCGCGGCTGCGGAAGATTGAGATGGTTTTGCCTGCAACCTCATGCAGTTTCCTCCAGCGTCTGACGTCCGTTATGCGGTTGTTCAGTATGGTGAAAAACAGGGCCGGCCACTCTGATTCAGGTTTGTTGCTGTATTTCTGAACAAGTTTGAACATGGCATCCTGAACGACATCGAGTGCGGTCTGTTCGTCCCGCAATGCATACAGTGCGATCTTGAACGCTTTGTATTCTGACTCGGCCAGGAATTTGTCAATAGAGCTGGACCAGGCAGCCCTGCCCGATTCCGCCGTAACGTGGAATCTACCTTCCACGCCGTGTTTGTTCCGTGGTGTGGTATTTTCGTCTTTACTCCGGGCCAGAGACAGGTTGGTTACCGTCAAACTCATTGCAGAGACTCCCCCATAACCACGGCAAATCAATAACCGCGTCCGTGCCTGGCGCCGAATCCGTTGTAACCGCCGAGTCGGTGACCGCTCCGCCGTCCACGGTATCCCCGATGCCTGGAATACGAACGGTGGCCGAAATGTGAGCGGCCGCCGCGGTAGCCTCCGTAATGTCCACGATGCCCGAGGTAGGTTCGGTAACCGCCGTAGGGCCTGTACCCGTATTGGTGGCTGTATCCCATATGATAGCCGGGGCCGATGATGCCGAATGAGATGTAACTCGAGGCAGTGGCAAGCCGGGGTGTGGCCGCAGACAGGGGCACACTCAGCAGCAGTAGTGAAAGCACAATTATTTTACGCATGATCGTGACCTCGGTCGGATGCAGACTGTGAATTTGTCATTTTTTGCCCTGGTTTTGCTTTGGTAATAACCAGGAATAACGGGTCCGTACCGGGTTGGTTGACGCTCATTTTACATTAATTCCGGAGTAACTCTATGAAAACCATGAGAAATCGGGGCAAGCCGGAAGCTGTTCCCGGGTGCTGACAGGCGGCCCCGGCAGGCACGATATACATCCCTGATGGATGATGTGGACAGCCGCTATCGTTTATAATCCGCCGCTTTCGTCTTGCAGATTTTCAACTGTCAGAATGTTATGAATACCACGTTACGAGTCGGCGTCGTGGGCGTCGGTTACCTGGGACGCATACACGCCAGAATCTACAGCCAGATGCCGAATGTCGAACTGGTTGGTGTCGCCGATATCGACGGTAATGCGGCGGCTGAAATTTCCAGCCTGTACGGATGTCCCGGGTTTACCGATTCTAATGCGCTGATTGGCAAAGTCGACGCGGTCAGTATTGCCGTACCGACGTCCAGTCATGAGGAGGTGGCCCTGCCTTACCTGGACGCGGGTGTCCACATGCTGCTGGAGAAACCAATCGCGCCTACGGTGGCGCAGGCCGAGTCCATCGTGGCTGCCGCGGAGGCCCGGGGGCTGGTTCTCCTCATTGGCCACCTGGAGCGTTTCAATGCGGGCATTATGAAACTCGCGGAGCGTGTGCGGGACCCCCGCTTCATCGAAAGTCATCGTTTGGGCACATTCGTAGAAAGAGCCACCGACGTGGACGTGGTCACCGACCTGATGATCCACGATATCGACATCGTGTTGTCGCTGGTGAATTCAGAATTGACCTATGTGTCCGCCGTCGGGTCCCCGGTCGTTACGGACCACGTCGATATCGCCAACGCACGGCTGGAATTCGCCAACAATACCGTCGCCAATGTTACCGCCAGCCGGGTATCCATGAAAAAATTCCGTCGCATTCGAATATTTGGCAGCGATACCTACCAGGCATTGAATTTCATCGATCAGCAGATCGAAGTCGTCTCTAAAACAAGCCCGGCGCTAGGCCAGATTTTCCCCGGGTTGAAAGCTGAGAAGCTGAGTATAGAACACAGGCCTCCACTCGATGCGGAACTGGAGCACTTCGCCGAAACCGTCATCAACGCGGGTCAACCGCTGGTGAGCGGAAAAGACGGAATCAAGGCCCTGCGTGTTGCGCAGCAGGTGCAACAGAAAATCCAGGCATGCCTGGGGAAACTGTGACTCTGTCTTCCGTACCCTTCCTGGATCTTTCTGCGCAGTTCAGCGACCTCAGGGATGAGTGGCTGGCCAGCATTCAGGACATTGGCGCCACCGGCGCTTTTGTGCTTGGTCCCAATGTATCTGAATTCGAGCGGGAGTTTGCGCAGTACACCGGAACCAGCAGGGCAGTGGCGCTGGCAAATGGTACCGATGCCCTGGTGCTGAGTCTGCGTGCGTTGGATATCGGGGCCGGCGATGAGGTGATTACTACACCTTATACTTTTTTTGCCAGTGCCGAGGCCATCAACATGGTGGGGGCGACCCCTGTTTTTGTCGACATCGATCCGGTGAGCTTTAACCTGGACCCGCACGGCATCGAACCCGCCATCACCAACAGGACGCGGGCCATACTTCCCGTCCATATTTTCGGCCACCCGGTGGACATGGGTGTGTTGCAGGATCTGGCCCGTAGCCACGATCTCAACATCATCGAGGATTGTGCGCAGGCTTGCGGGGCACAACACGACGGTAAACGGGTTGGCAGCTTCGGCGCCACCGGCACCTTCAGTTTCTATCCAACCAAAATACTGGGTTGCTACGGTGACGGCGGCATGGTGACTACCGACGATGCCGAATTGGAGCGGAGACTGCGAAAATTGCAGAACCACGGCGCCGTAGCACCGTTCATTCACGATGAAATCGGCTTCAACAGCCGTCTTGACGAGATCCAGGCGTCGCTGCTGAGAATAAAACTGGCCGATGTCGAGGAGGTGATTGCTGCGCGACAACAGGTCGCCACCTGGTATTCGGAAAGGTTTGCAGGGACGGATGCGGTAACACCCTGTCATCCGTCTCAGGGTAGACATGTTTTTAACCTGTACACGATACGGGTCCCCGACAGAGACCGGGTCAGGCAACGCCTGGCCGACGCCCGCATCGGTTTCTCCGTGTGTTACCCGCAGCCGCTTCACCTGCAGCCGGTCTACCGAAGTCTGGATTACAAAGCGGGAGATCTCCCCCACAGCGAGCTTGCCGCAAGGCACAGTATCTCATTGCCGATTTATCCGGGCATGGACCCTGAGCAGGTAGACAGGGTATGCGAGGTCGTCATTGGGGGGCGCTAAACCCATCCGGCGGTTGTGGCCTGGCGCCTCGGCTGTCATTGTACTGATTACCGTGTATTCAGCGCCGGGACTGGCGGCGGGTTGCCGGGATATGACGCCTGAGCTTGCGCACATGACCGTTCGGGATATGCAACTGAGGGGCCCGGGGGACCGGCACATCGATCTGAAGGTCAGGATTGCGGACGAGGGTAGCGAGCGGGCCGCGGGATTCCAGCACATCTGTCCGGAAACGGTGGACCACACGTCGATTCTGTTTGTGTTTGGGCGTCCGAATATTCCCAGGTTTCATATGCGCAATGTGCATATGCCTCTGGATATTGCCTTTATTGACAGCCAGGGTGTAATTAGAAATATTCAAACCATGCACCCCTACATCCTCGGCAGTAAGGAGGAAAAGCTGTGGGGGCCCCGTGTTCCCGTCCTGTTCGTGCTGGAGGTCAAGGCGGGCCTGTTCGGGATGCAGGGGGTCACTGAAAACGAATGGTCGATTGTACTGTCGGCCCCGGAATGAATCCGCCGCGACGGCGGATAGCTCCTTACGGGTCGTGGCAAAGCCCACTCGACCTGGTTTCTCTGTTCGAACAACCTTCGCCGCCGCAATTTCCGGCGTTTTACCGCGGCCGGTGCTACTGGATCGAAGCAAGGGCCAGGGAAGGAGGGAGAGTGGTATTGATCCGGCGCGACCCGGACGGCGGCGAACACTGCCTGACCCCTGAGGGTTTCAGCATTCGGACGCGGGTGCATGAATACGGCGGAAAATGTTTTGTGCTGGCAAACGGGTCGGTCTATTTTTCGAACGACTCCGACCGGCGATTGTATGTGCAGGCGCTGCAGTCAAACACACGGCCGGTGCCGTTGACATTTGACTCGAATAAATCCACATCTTATGCCGACCTCAAGATTTCTCCCCGCGGACACCATCTGTTCGCGGTCATGGAAAAGTCCGTCGCGGACAGTGAGAATGAGAATTCGCTGGTGGCGATCAACCTGGGGCAAAAGACCCCCGTCGAACCCATCCCCATAGTTCAGGGCGCGGATTTTTACGCGTGTCCCGTGGTGGACAGCGTCAACGCCCGGCTGGCGTGGATACAGTGGCACCACCCCTTCATGCCCTGGGACCAGAGCCAGTTGGTTTTGGCCGGTATCGTTGAAACCGAAACCGGGGTCGCCGTTAACAACATGGAAATAATAGTCGATGGCGCCGGCCGGTCAGTGTGCCAACCGGGTTTCTACCAGGGTGAGTTGGTGTTCGCGACGGACAGAGACGATCAGCGTGAAGATTGCGATGATTTCTGGAACCTGTACCGGTATACGGGTGACGGGTCGAGCCGCTTGACCTGCGACCTCAAGGAGTACGGCGCCCCGCACTGGGTGTTTGGTGAAAGCAGTCACCTGGCGATCGATGATGCCTCTTTGCTTGCCAAACGATCGGGTAATGCGGGGGACGAGTTGGTCCGCATAGACCTGTGTAGCGGAGAGCAGAAGGTTGTAGAGTCGTCATTTGACGCCTTCTCGCAGCTGGGCCCGGGTGAGGGAGACGGCGAGATCGTGTTAGTGGCGGCTTCCGCAATCGGTGCGCCCGGTTTGGTGTCTTACAGTGAGATGCAGTTGACCCCGGTCAGAATATTGCCGGAGGTCATCCCGGGGGATGAGATCAGCGCCGCTGTCCCGATATGCTACCCGACGCGGGATGGTAGTGTCGCACACGCATACTACTACGTCCCGCACAACACACGGTTCACTGCCCCGGACGATCAACTGCCGCCATTGCTGGTGATGGTCCACGGTGGTCCGACCTCGCGAACCACGCAAAGCCTGGACCTGTCGCGACAGTACTGGACCGGGCTCGGCTTTGCGCTGCTCGATGTAAATCACCGCGGCAGCACCGGGTACGGCAGGCGCTACCGGCAGCACCTGCTCGGCCGATGGGGCCAGGTAGATGTCGAAGACATCATTGACGGCATCGACTATCTGGTCAATCAATCGCTGGTGGATGCGAACAAGGTCTTCATCCGGGGCAAGAGCGCGGGGGGGTATACGGTACTCAGGGCGCTCACCGAATACCCCCGGTATTTTCGGGCCGGAGGCTGTTACTATGGCATCGGTAATTTGTCTACACTGGCTTCCATGACGCACAAATTTGAGGCACGTTATACGGACCGGCTGATTGGTGAGGCATTCGACAGGGACAGGGCGGAATCCGGCAATAGCGAATACTACAAGCGCTCCCCGGTAAACTTCATGCACAGGCTGAGCAGTCCAATGATCCTGTTTCAGGGCCTGGACGATCGGGTAGTCCCGCCGCAGGTTTCACGTGAGGTTGTGAACCTGCTGGCGGCCCGGGACATCGATTATGAATATGTGGAATATACGGGCGAGGGCCACGGTTTTAGAAAAAGCGAGACGAATATTGATGCCATCACAAAGGAAACCCGGTTTTACCGTCGCATTCTGGGCAAAGATTAATGAGTGAATCAGAACTACAAGTGTTGTCGTCGTTGCCCGAGGGCTTTCTGCGGTGTGGCAGCCGGGACCTTTACAAAGTGCTGGGCGGGCCTACTCTCATACATCTGCCGGGCAACCAGCCGGGCCCGCCTCTGTTTATATGTACGTTGCTCCACGGCAATGAAACCACGGGCATCGAAGCCCTGCAGATAATTTTGGAGCGCTACGGGGGGTGCCCGCCCAGGCCCATTTCTATTTTTATAGGTAACGTCAGCGCGGCGCAATACGGCGAGCGGTTTTTGTCCGGACAACCCGATTACAACCGTATCTGGACAGGTGGCCAGGGCCATGAGTACACGACTGCGCGGCGCGTGCTGGAACTGATGAAAGAGCTCGAGGTGTGTGCCTGCATCGACATTCATAACAATACCGGACGCAACCCACACTACGCCATAAT
>CAXMTM010000339.1:0-7937 GCA_964196385.1 Arenicellales bacterium | reverse complement strand
AACCCCAAGATCGAAATTGGCGTGGGCGGCTGCTTTCTTCAGATAGCCGAACGCATGGATGATTTCCATCGGCATCGATCCTGCGGGGCCGATCCTGAAATTGTTCCTCGAACGTTCGGTCTGTGCCCCCCAGTATTTGTCGGCGGGCACCCTGATTTCGCCCATGGTGTCTTTTTCGATCCTGAATTTCATGGTGGCGTAGGTTGATCCGAAAAATTACCTCAAGCGCCCCGCCGCATCAGGCTGAAGCTCTGTGCGGTAGGGCCATTGTGCGGCTGGGTCGCCAGAAACAGCGCCAGGGGTACGACATCATCGGGCGATTTCACCCACTCGGTCTGACCCAGTTGTGCGCGCAGTTCTTCTTCGTCCTGATTGTTGATGGTGGTGTGGACCGGCCCGGGTACGAGTTCATTAACTGAGATGCCGTCGGACATCAGTTCCTGTGCCAGTGTCCGGGTCAGGCTCCACACGCCGGCCTTGGAACAGGCGTAAGCCGAGGTGTTCGGGACCCCGCGGTGGCCAAGGCCGGATCCGATAAAAATGATCTTTCCTCCTCCACGTATTTTCAGGCACGGGATAGCAGCCCTGGCAGTGTGGTAAGCACCGATCAAATTGGTCTGCAGGATCTGTTGCCACTGGTCGGGGCTGCCGTCCTCTACCGACGCATTCATGGATATGCCGGCGTTTACAACAACGATATCGATTCCGCCAAAGCAGTCCTGCGCGAATCCAAACAAGGACTTCACCGTATCGTAGTCGTCGACATCGGCGATCCTCGAAATCGCCCTGCCACTGCTGCCGAGGATGGTGGCAACGGTATCCTCGATCTCGGCACCGGTTCTGGCACTGCAGCATACCGCGCAGCCGGCATTTGCGTATCCCACGGCAATGGCGCGACCAATGCCCCTGCCGGCACCGGTAACTATGGCGACTTTACCCTGCAGTTGGCGGGTCATCTTCGATTAACCCTTTTTCGGGCCCCAGGAGCCGGGATGGTTGCGGTCGAGGCCATCATACCTGGGCAAGTCATCGTTTAATTCCAGCCAGGGTATATGCTCATCGTGGAAAACGTGGTGGTCGGGAATGAAAACATCGGGTGTGTCAATGACACTGATATAAAAATGGACCTCACCCGGGGACCGATCCGATTCATAGCTCAGCGGTGTCCCGCAGTTTCCGCAAAATCCGCGATACACGCCGGGAGATGAGTTATAGATCTTCCGGTCTCCGCTGAATTTGACCTTTTGCCTGTTGCAGCCGACGAAGGTCGTAACCGGGGCTCCGGTACTGCGGCGGCAGGAGTTGCAGTGGCAGTGGACGACCCACAAAGGATCACCCGCGGCCGCGAATCTGATGTCGCCGCAAAGGCATTTTCCGGTGATGGTGGGATCGTTCATAGTCCGTATCTCAATGGGGAACCAGCAAGCAGGTGTTACATGGTTTCGACTTATTGATATCAGTCGTCACGCTGCAACCGTTTCCCCATACTCACCACTTTGTCCATGCTGTAATCCAGGCTCCGGTAAAATTCGATAACGTCTTCATTGTTCGAACGTATCTGGATGTTGATTTTCGGGCAACCGGCTTGCCGCAGCAAGTCTTCCGCGTGCTGCATCAGCTTCCGGCCGTAACCCCGGCGTTGTGTTGACGGGCAGACAGCCAGGTAATTGACCCATCCCCGGTGGCCGTCATAACCCGCCATGACCGACGCCACCATCCGCTCCCCGACCAGACCGACCAGGAACATGTGTGACTGTACCGCCAGTTTGCGTTCGATATCTTTTTCAGCATCGTTCCACGGACGGGTTAGGCCACAGCGCTTCCAAAGCTCGATAAGGGCCGGTTTGTCCTTTATGGCGAAAGGTCTGATATGCACAGGACCTAGTGTAAAACATTATCGACCTGTATGACGGGGTAATCGGTGGTACGCAACACGGGTAAATTCGTGTTGCTGTTAGAATGCCGCACATTCAACAGATTCGGACAAGCCTATGCCCGTTATTACAAAGGATGATTTTATTGAGAGCATCGCAGATGCATTGCAGTTCATATCCTGCTTCCATCCGCTTGACTTTATTCGAGCGGTTCACGCGGCCTATGAGAGAGAACAATCCAGCGCGGCAAAAGATGCACTGGCGCAGATACTGGTCAATTCCAGAATGAGTGCGGAGGGCAGGCGACCGATGTGCCAGGATACGGGGATCGTCGTCGCCTTCCTCGATGTCGGAATGGATGTGCGGTGGGATACGGATATGGGTGTGGAAGAGATGGTCAATGAAGGGGTTAGAAAGGGTTATACACACGTCCATAACGTGCTGCGTGCCTCCATCGTCAGCGATCCTGCCGGAAACAGAAAGAACACCGGGGACAATACCCCGGCGGTAATCCATACCCGACTGGTCCCCGGTGATACGGTGGACGTAAGGCTGGCCGCAAAAGGTGGCGGATCGGAAAACAAATCCAAACTGGCCATGCTGAATCCCAGTGACAGCATTGTCGACTGGGTGGTCAGCACGGTGCCCGCCATGGGCGCCGGCTGGTGTCCGCCCGGCATACTGGGCATCGGCATCGGCGGCACCGCGGAGAAAGCCGTCGTCATGGCCAAGGAGTCGTTGATGGATGCCATAGATATACAGGAATTGAGCGCGCGCGGGCCACGGAACGCGCTGGAGGAACTCCGTCTGGAGTTGTTCGAAGCCGTCAATGATCTGGGAATAGGCGCACAGGGTCTGGGTGGGTTGACCACGGTGCTGGATGTGAAAATCAAGGACTATCCGACCCATGCCGCCTCCAAACCGGTAGCCATGATTCCTAACTGCGCCGCCACACGCCACGTACACTTCGTGCTCGATGGCAGCGGGCCGGTGCAGCTTGAACCGCCCGGCCTGGACCAGTGGCCCGATATCACCTGGGAGGCAGGCCCCGGCGCCCGCCGCGTCGACCTCGACACCATCACCCCGGAAATGGTGCAAACATGGCGGCCCGGTGAAACCGTATTGTTGTCGGGCAAGTTGTTGACGGGCCGGGACGCGGCACACAAGAGAATCACAGACCTGCTGGACAAAGGCAGCCCTCTGCCGGCGGGGGTGGATTTCCGTAACCGGTTTATCTACTATGTCGGACCGGTGGACGCGGTAAGGGACGAAGCGGTGGGGCCGGCCGGGCCAACCACAGCAACACGGATGGATAAATTTACGGAAGCCATGTTAGCCAAAACCGGCCTGCTCGGCATGGTCGGCAAAGCAGAAAGAGGGCAGATTGCTATCGATGCCATCAAAAAGCACCGCGCCGTCTACCTGATCGCGGTAGGGGGTGCGGCTTACCTGGTTTCGAGGGCGATCAAAAAATCCCGCGTTGTCGCATTCGCAGATCTGGGCATGGAGGCCATCCACGAATTCGAGGTGGTGGACATGCCGGTGACCGTCGCGGTCGACAGTCTGGGGGACTCGGTGCACAAAACCGGCCCCGTGGTATGGCAGCAGAAAATAGAATCTTTGAAGTTGGCGAAAGGCAATAGCTGACAGTTGTAAGCCCCGCTTATTCCGTATCCAATCGAAGCATCGTAATCGCCCAGCGCATCAAGGCCTGGTTGCTGCTAATGACGGGTTTGCCGAGGATGGATTCCAGTTTTTCGGTGGCTTCCACCGCGCGCATGTCGGTGCAGGAGAGCACAATCGCCTCGGCCCGGGGAGAGTCCGCTCGCAAACCGAGTTCGACGACCTGGTCCGGCGTCAACTCGCCCTGGGCGTGGTTGCCGAGATTTTGACCGACATGGGCGCTGGAGACCGTTTCTATGTCGCAGGCGGATAGAAAGGCGATGGCCTCTCGATTCAGTTGTTCGACATAGGGTGAACTGAAGGCGATCCGTTTGATGTTCTTCGCCCGCAACGACGCCAGCAGTGCGCCGGCGGCGGTTACCGCCGGAACTCCCGCTGAGGTCTGTATGCGTTCGGTAAATTCACGGTCGAATTGCGGGCCGTGGGCCAGGGTGGCGGAGGTGCAACCGTACAGGATAAGATCTGGTCGCGCAGCCATGAGTGAAGTGATTACCTCGTCAAGGGAGGCCAGGGCGAAATCCCGCATCTGATTCGAATCCGGGATTTCATCGAGGTCATAACCACCGGCGCGGGCAAAGTGTAAAGCCACACCTGACGGGCGCATCATCATCAGATCCGGTTCCAGGTTTGTGTTGGTGAACGGAACTACGATGCCGATGCGGGCTCGGCCGCGGGATTCGCTGATGCCGGAATAATGAGTTGAATCGATGTCTGATAAACGGTTCATTGCGTCTGGACCCATTACTCAAGAGGGAGCCCGACTTTCCCCGGCCGACCCGCAACCCGGCAGGCTCCTAGGCCGGCACGAACTTCAACGCCACCCCGTTATTGCACCAGCGCTGGCCGGTAGGGGCCGGACCGTCTTTGAATATATGCCCCTGGTGTCCGCCACAGCGTGCGCAGTGGTACTCGGTACGCGGCAGGATCATCCTGTAGTCGGTTTTGGTTGCGGTGTGGCCCTCTATGGGCGCCCAGAAGCTGGGCCAGCCGGTCTTGCTGTCGAACTTGGTCTCTGAACTGAACAAGGACAAGTCACAGCCGGCACACACATAGGTGCCTTCACCGTATTCCTTGTTCAGGGGACTGGTAAACGGACGCTCCGTGCCTTCTTCACGTAAAACGTCGTACTGTTGAGAGGTGAGCTTTTGCTCCCACTCCGCGTCGCTCAACTCCAGTTTTTCTATGCTATCGGTCATCGTGTTGTTCTCTTCACCGGCAATAATTCGGCTGTTCACAAGGGCAAGGACGCCGCCGACGCCAACTGTCCCCAGTGTGCCCAGAAATAAGCGTCTGTTCATTGTTCGTTTCCTCTGTGACAATAAAATAACATATCATGCTACCTGATAGAGGATAGGGTCAACGACCGTTTCCTTACATTACAATTGTTCAACGTAAAAAACCGGACTAATTTCCGGTTGCATATATTGACTGCCCCTTCATTTTCACGTCTATTCTGCGGCTGGTTTCTGCCTGGTCCCTGACATTGAGTAATCTGTTTAAAGGTCTGTTCCATGTTCTGGCGGTGTTCGTACTGGTTTCATGCGCCAGTACGCCACCCGCTGAATATTCAGAACATCCACCCCGATCGGGGCCTGTGGTTTTGCCCCATAGCGGCGACCGCCCGTTGATTGCCTATGCGCTGGGCAGTGGCGCCGCACGCGGGTTCGCGCACGTCGGTGTCCTCAATGCGCTGGACAACGCCGGCATTGTACCGGATCTGATTGTAGGCACCAGTTCAGGCAGCATGGTCGGGGTGCTGTATGCGGCAGGCATCCGGGGCGATGCATTGACCACCCTGGCAATGGAAATCGACCGCAATGAAGTGATCGACTACACCGCTTCCAGACAGGGTGTTATTGTCGGCAAGTCCCTGCAGGAATTCGTGAACAGCAAACTCGGCAATCGACTCCTCGAGGAACTGGAGATCCCCATTGCGGTGGTGGCTACCGACTTGCGGTCCGGGACGAAAGCGGTTTTCACCCATGGCGACCCGGGTCTGGCTGTACGAGCAGCCAGCAGCTTCCCGGGGTTGTTCAGACCGGCAGTCATCGGGGGTCGTGAGTTCGTGGACGGCGGCGTATTGAGCCCGGTGCCGGTGGAAACCGCATTGGATCTGGGTGCCGATATCGTGATAGCCGTGGATGTGGCGAAGTCGCCGTCCGCCAGTGCAGTAATCAACGGTTGGATCGATGTGCTTCACCAGTCTTATCTGATCATGGCGCGGGCGATGTCAGCGGTGGAAATCGCCAAAGCCGATGTTGTAATCAATCCCGATATCGGTGATATGTCGTTGCTGGACTTTGAGCAGCGGCAAGCAGCTATCGATGCCGGTGAGGTCGCAGCCGGACTTGTCATTTCCAAGATAAAAAATATCATCAAGCTAAAGACTACCGCAAGCCAATGAGCCCATACCTGTTGACGATAGATCAGGGCACTACCAGTTCCCGAGCAATCATTTTCGACGCCACCGGTACGCCCAGGTGGCAAGCCCAGAGAGAATTCCGCCAGATATATCCGCAGGATGGGTGGGTCGAGCATGACCCCGAAGAAATCTGGGAAACAACCCTGGCGGTGTGCCGTGGCGTCATAACCGAATCCGGTCTGGACATTGGTCAGATCGCGGGCATCGGGATTACCAACCAGCGGGAAACAACCGTCATTTGGGACCGCAACAGCGGCGAACCGGTTTACAACGCCATCGTTTGGCAGGACAGGCGTACTGCGGCGGCGTGCCAGCTGCTGAGCAAGCGCGGGCTGGAGCCCGTGTTCACCGCAAAGACGGGATTGTTGCTGGACCCTTATTTTTCCGGCACCAAAATCAACTGGATTCTCGACCATGTCGATGGCGCGAGAGAACGGGCCGTGCAGGGGGATCTTGCCTTCGGGACCGTGGACAGTTTTTTGCTGTGGCGCCTGACGGGTGGGGCGGTCCACGCCACGGATGCGTCCAACGCGTCCCGGACCCTTTTGTTCGATATCCACACGCAGCAGTGGGACGCGGACCTGCTCGGTCACCTCGACGTCCCCGCGGCCTTGATGCCGGAAGTCAGGGATTGCGCCGCCGACTTTGGTCAAACGGCGGCTGCACTGTTTGGCGGGCCGATACCGCTGTGTGCCATCGCCGGCGATCAACAGGCAGCCTTGTTTGGCCAAACCTGTTTTCAACCAGGCATGGTCAAAAGCACTTATGGCACGGGTTGTTTCCTGATAATGAATACAGGCAGCAGCGCCGTGGCATCACAGAACCGGTTGCTCACGACGGTGGGTTACCGGCTCCAGGATGAAGTGACTTACGCTCTGGAGGGCAGTATCTTTATGGCAGGCGCTACCATGCAGTGGCTGCGTGACGGGCTTGGCATCATCGAATCCGCGGCGGACACCCAGGCGCTCGCCGAGGAAGCGGATGCCGGGCAGAACGTTTACCTGGTTCCTGCCTTCACCGGGCTGGGAGCACCGTACTGGGATCCACATGCCCGTGGCGCAATTCTTGGCCTGACCCGGGATACGGGAGTTGCGGAAATCGTCAAGGCCGGACTGGAATCAGTGGCGTATCAGACAAGGGATCTATTGCAGGCCATGGCTGCCGACGGCGTGGAAGAGCTGCGTGAGTTGAGAGTGGACGGAGGCATGGTGGTAAACGATTGGCTGTTACAAAAACTGGCTGATGTTCTGGGTGTCCGGGTTGATCGTCCACGAATTACGGAAACTACTGCTTTGGGTGCGACTTATCTTGCCGGCTTGCAGTGCGGCGTATTTGATACGCTGGAAGGTATCGCTGAATTGTGGCAGCGTGATGCGTCGTTCGAACCTGAGTGGAATGAGGATCTACGGGATCAGTCTTACCGGGGCTGGACGGATGCGGTGGCACGGATAAGAACAGGCTAGACAATTTTCCTCAATTCATACTCCAGTATGCCCTCGGCGCCGGCGGCCCTCAGTTTTGGCATAAGGTCACGGACGGTGGAGCTGTCAACCACGGTTTCCACCGCGCACCAGCCCTTGTCATACAGTTGATTTACCGTCGGCGCGTGCAAGCTGGGTAACAAAGTAACGATCGCGTCCAGCTTGTCGTCGGGCACGTTCATGGTGAGAGCGACTTTGTGATGAGCCAGCAGTGATGCCTGCAACAGCAGCGCGATCTGTTCGATTTTCTGTTTCTTCCACGGATCCGCGAGCGCTCGCGCATTTGAAATGAGTTGCGTGTGGGTGTGGAGCAGATCGCACACGATGCGGAGGCCGTGGGCCCGGATCGTGCTCCCGGTCTCGGTGATCTCTACTACGGCATCGACTAATCCTTCTACGGCCTTGGCTTCCGTGGCGCCCCACGAAAATTCCACGTGGGCGTCGATGTTCCTGTCCGTTAAGTATTTTTTCGTGAAT
>CAXMTM010000338.1:0-4604 GCA_964196385.1 Arenicellales bacterium | reverse complement strand
CTAGCGTATAAACTTGGTTTCCAGTATGACCAGTGAATTGGTCCTCTCTATGCCCGGGAGGTTGGCGAGTTCGTCCAGTGTACCGCTCAGCTTTTCGGTGGTCTCCGCCACAATGACTGCGATCAGGTCATAATCACCGCTTACGGCGTATAAAGCCTGCACTTCCCGTATTTTATCGATCGCGATCAACGCCCGGGCGGTAAGTTTCTGGTCGACCTGGATCAGGACCTGGGCTTTGATCAGGTTCCGGTTGTATTTTTCGCCGTACTCGACCGCATAGTGAGAAATGGTGCCATCCGTCTCGAGGCGATTGAGGCGACTCTGCGTTGTAGAGCGAGAGATACCCAGGATACGGGCCAGTTCGGAAATCGAGATGCGTACGTTCTTACTGAGTGTATGCAGAAGTTTTCGGTCCAGATCATCCATATTGCTCAATTACATCATGAATTTAACAAAACAGCCCATACATTTTGTCAAATTTAGTCATTCAATTCGACACCAAAACCACGCAACATAGTAGTTATATGAACTTCGCCATGGGGTGGGAAACATGCATGCCGTAACACTGAATACAGAAACTGCGCGTTCGAGTTCAAGCAGAGCAAAGGAGTTGTTTCATTCCCTGGGGCTGGACCCTGATTTACTGATGCGGGGCGATCTATCGGTGACTACGCCCATCGATGGCAGTGAAATTGCAAGAATCCTGACAGACAATTCAAATTCGGCATCCGCAAAAATTCAGCAAGCCACTGATGCCTTTGTTTCCTGGCGCATCACTCCCGCCCCCAAACGGGGGGATCTGATTCGACTCCTGGGCGAGGAGTTGCGCGCACACAAGGAAGATCTTGGTGCATTGGTCACGCTGGAAAGCGGAAAGATCTACCCCGAAGGGTTGGGCGAAGTGCAGGAAATGATCGATATTTGCGACTTCGCCGTCGGCCTGTCACGGCAGCTCTACGGACTCACCATGCCGTCGGAGCGCGCGGGTCACCGCATGGCGGAGACCTGGCATCCCATGGGTGTCGTCGGTGTCGTCACGGCTTTCAATTTTCCAGTGGCCGTATGGTCGTGGAACGCTGCATTGGCTATCGTGTGCGGCAATGCCATGGTGTGGAAACCTTCCGAGGCCACTCCTTTAACGGCGCTGGCGTGCGCGCACCTGCTGCGAAATGCCATCGAACGCCACGGCGAATGTCCCACTGACCTGGTGCAGGTTGTCATTGGCGGTGCCGAAATTGGCCAACAGATGGCCGCGGATCCACGGCTGCCGGTAATCAGCGCCACCGGCAGCACCAGTATGGGCCGTCAGGTCGCACCGGTGGTTGCCGAACGGCTCGGGCGCAGTATTCTCGAACTCGGCGGTAACAACGGTATGATTGTGACACCTTCGGCGGACCTCGATATGGCGATCCGGGCGATCGTATTCGGGGCCGTGGGCACCGCCGGACAACGTTGCACGACGCTGAGGCGATTGATTGTTCACAAGGATATCCGTGCGCAACTGGTGGACAGATTGAAATCCGTTTACAGCCAGGTCACGGTAGGTGATCCATTCGACCCATCGGTTCTAGTTGGGCCGCTCATCAATGCATCGTCATTCGAACGAATGCAGGAGGCGCTTGGCCAATTGCGGGAACAGGATGGTTGCGAGATATTTGGCGGGGAGCGGGTGCGGATCCCCGGTGCCGACGATGGGTTCTACGTTTCGCCTGCCATAGTAAGCGTAGCGCACCAAAGCGAACTGGTTAAGACCGAAACTTTTGCCCCCATTTTGTACGTGATGGAATATCAACACTTCTCCGAAGCCATAGCGATGCACAATGACGTAACCCAGGGATTATCTTCCTGCATATTCACCAACAACATGCAGGAGGCCGAATTATTCGTGTCGGCGGCCGGCAGCGATTGCGGCCTCGCCAATGTCAATATCGGGCCAAGCGGCGCGGAAATTGGTGGCGCCTTCGGAGGAGAGAAGGACACCGGCGGCGGCCGCGAGTCAGGTTCGGATGCCTGGAAAGCCTATATGCGCCGCAGCACCAGTACGGTGAACTATTCTTCCGAGCTGCCGTTGGCGCAGGGGATTGAATTCAGCGTGTAGCAATGTAGCGGAGCCTGGATTATTCGGTGATCCGGATGATCCCGACTGCGTAATCATAAAAGCGTCAGCGCAATGAATGCGATCAGTCCGGCAAATACCGAGTGCAGTACGCGGCGTCCGAACAAAAAGAATACCCCGAGACCAACCGCGATTCCGATCACGCGAATGAGCAGGGGGGATTCGACCAGGGGCCCTACTGGCAGCAATACCATGCGTGCGATCAATCCTGACAGCATTGCGTAGGATACGCAGGTAATCCACTGAAAGATCGGACCCGAAGGGTTGATTCGGGAGGCCAGGATTACGCCTAATCCGCGCCACAAATAAGTTCCCGCTATGGCTCCCGACAGCAGCAGCCAAAGCCCGGAGGCACTAAAACTATCCATCGCCGCGGGCAGACTCGACTCTGCGAGAAATCCAGAATGCGATGGTTCCCCCAATCACGCCTGTTGCGAGCAAACCCCAGTTAGGGGATACCATGTGAAAAATCGGACCGAGCGGTATACCTACCAAAAGTGCGAGTATCGCAGGACGACCGGTTGAACCGGCAAGCAGCACCGCAAAAAAAAGTGGATTGAGAAAAATCAGGCCCAGTGCAATAGGGCGCGGCATGGCGACAACGCCGACAAAACCAAGCACGGTTCCAATCAAACCCGCGGCCATGCAGATAAGCGCAAACAGTATGTAGTATCGCAGCCGCATATCCGGGGCTATCTCAGGAAAATTTCGCAACCCCGCCGCCCAGGAATTTATTGACATGAGTTGGACGAACAGGAACATCCACCCGTACGAACGTGCACCGCCGCGCATGAGCGGTATGAAAGAAACCGCCATGGGCAGGAAGCGTGCGTTCGCCAGTGATACCGCCAGGATGACCAGTAAGGCCGGCACACCCGCGGCATGAAGTTCGGCCAAAGCTACCTGGCCCGGCAATCCCCAGATACCTGCAGTCGAACCCAGGGCCACGCCCAGGGTCAGTCCGCTTTCACGGGCCAGCGATCCAAAGCCGGTCATGCTGGCGACCAACATCAATGCAGGAAAACCCAAAGCGTCAGTTACGGCACGACGGTTCACCTGGCTTTTTGTTTCGAGCATAGTGTTGCCCTGACAACTCACTCTCCCTCCGGGAGAGGGTTGGGGTGAGGGGTCTGATCGTTATTTGAGATCTGCCAGGGCGTCGTCCAGACCCGCCTGCAAGCGGTCGAATAGATCGTGAATCTGTTCCTCGGTAATGATCAGGGGCGGACAGACGCCGATGCTGTCGCTGGGTAACGGGCGCACCAGCAAGCCGTGATTCAGGGCATGCTTGGTGACCGTGAATGCGGCTTTGGCGGCCGCATCGAAAGACGCTCTGGTTTCCTTGTTTGCAACGATCTCGAGTCCACCGATGAGACCGACGCCGCGGGATTCGCCGACCAGTGGATGGTCGGAGAGTTGATGCAGGCGTTGCTGGAACGGTGTGGACATGTTACGAACGTGGTCCATAATATGCCGCTCCTCATATATGGCGAGCGTCTCCAGTGCAACGGCACATGCCACGGGGTGGCCGCCATAGGTGTTGCCGGTGCCAAAGGAGCCGTGCTTCTTGCTTTGCTCCACCAGTGCCCGGTAGATGGAGTCGGAGATCATCACGGCCGCGATGGGCAGATAGGCGGAAGATAACTGCTTGGCACAGGTGACGATATCGGGGGTAATGTCGTATGTTTGAGATCCCCACCAGTTTCCGGTCCTTCCGAAGCCACAGATGACCTCGTCCGCCAGGAAAAGAATGTCGTATTTCTTCAACAGCGGTTGCACCTTGTCGAAGTAGCCGGCCGGTGGCACGATTACGCCGCCGGCACCCATCACCGGCTCCGCCACGAAGGCGGCGATGGTATCCGGGCCCTCGTCCAGGATGAGTTTTTCGAGATTGTCGACAATACGGTCGGTAAATTGTTCTTCAGTCTCGCCGGGTTCGCCACAGCGGTAATAGCTCGGGGTATCCGTACTCATCATACGGTCAAGGGGCAGGTCGAAGTCGTTCTGCATCAACGGGATCGCCGTCAGACTGCCGGCGGCAATGGTGACCCCATGGTATCCTCGTTTGCGCGAGATCAATTTTTTCTTTTCCGGTCGACCCAACCCGTTGTTGTAATACCAGATGATCTTGATGGCCATATCGATGGCCTCCGATCCTGAATTGACGAAATAGGCTTTGGCCATGTTGGCCGGCGCAACCTCTATCAACCGTTGGGCCAACATGGTGGTGGCTTCGTTGGTGCGATGGGCGAAGGAATGCGAAAAAGGCAGGCGCTTTAATTGTCGCGTTGCGGCTTCGATCAATCGCGGTTCACTGAATCCGAGAGACGTGCACCACAGTCCGGCCAGGCCTTCGATATACTTTTTGCCCTTGTCATCCCAGACGTAAATGTCTTCGCCGCGGTCGATGACCAGCGGACCCTGCTGTTCGTGCAGGGCCAGGTCTGTGTAAGGGTGTACGTTATAGGCGATGTCTGCATCGGCTATG
>CAXMTM010000337.1:0-2884 GCA_964196385.1 Arenicellales bacterium | reverse complement strand
GTTTCAGCCTGCCGGCGTACTCGTGCGCGGCCCCAACGTCGTGTATCGAGCAGGGGCCTGCCACCACCAGCATCCTGTCATCCATGCCCTGTACAATGCGGTGGATATTCTGCCGGGTGTCGTGGATCAACGCCGACCCTTTTTCGCTGATCGGCAACTGTTCGTGGATCTGCGCGGGTGAAATCAGTTCCTTGATCTCCCGGATCCGCAAATCGTCGGTTTCGTATTTCAAATTGTCCTCTTTTGACCAGGTGGGATATACGTTAAGCAAATTGCAGCAATCAACATTATAATATCAGGTTATGTCCGTCACTTTACCCGAAAACATACAAAGCGATCCTGATCTGCACAGGCCCGAACTGTACATTAACCGCGAATTGAGTCAATTGGCGTTCAACCGACGTGTTTTCGAGCAATCCAAAGATGCCTCTCTACCCTTGTTGGAACGGATGCGCTTTATGTGCATTACCAGTTCCAATCTGGACGAATTCTTTGAAATCCGGGTCTCCGGCCTCAAACAACAGGTAGAGTACGGCAGCACCCAAACCGGGGCCGACGGCCTGACCCCCGGCGATGTCCTGCACCGAATCAGTCTACAAGCCCATGAACTGGTGCAGGAACAATACCAGGTTCTCAACGAGAACATCCTGCCGGCACTGGGCAAGGAAAATATCCGTTTCCTGCGCCGTGAAGAGTGGACCCCGCAACAACGGGAATGGGCGAAATCCTATTTCAACGACGATATTCTGCCGGTGATCACGCCAATACGCCTGGATCCCGCCCACCCTTTCCCGCGGACACTCAACAAGAGCCTGAACTTCATCGTCCCATTGAAAGGAAAAGACGTCTTCGGCAACAAGGGGGGCATGGCGATCGTGCCCGCACCCCGCGCTCTGCCGCGCATCATCAGGGTGCCTGAAGATATAGGCAGCGGGCCCTATGATTTCCTGTTCCTGACTTCGGTCATTCATGTCTACGTGGGGGAACTGTTCCCCGGCATGGAAGCGGGCGGCTGCTACCAGTTCCGGGTGACCCGCAACAGCGATCTGTTCGTCGACACCGAAGAGGTCGACGACTTGTTGCGTGCACTGGAAGGGGAATTGCCTTCCAGACGTTACGGAGATGCCGTGCGCCTGGAGGTCGCCGACAACTGCCCGGGTAACCTGACCAAATTTCTGCTCCAGATTTTCGAACTGCAGGAGGAAGATCTTTTTCAAGTCAACGGCCCGGTGAATCTGCACCGGCTGATGCAACTCCCTGATCTCGTCGACCGCCCCGATTTGAAATTTCCGAGTTTCACACCGGGCATACCACAAAGGCTGCCCCCGGGCGCAAATATGTTCACCGCCATCAGCAATGGCGACATTTTATTACACCACCCATTCGAATCGTTCAGCCCGGTGGTCGAGTTCGTCAGGCAGGCTTCCGTAGACCCCAATGTAATCGCCATCAAACAGACCCTGTACCGCACCAGCCTGGATTCGGTGCTGGTATCCGCCCTGATGGACGCAGCCAGGGCCAGCAAGGAGGTTACTGTGGTGGTGGAGCTGCGCGCCCGATTCGACGAAGAGACCAACATCGAGATTGCAACCAAGCTGCAGGAGATGGGCGTGCATGTGGTATACGGCATCGTCGGTTACAAGACTCACGCCAAGATGCTGCTCGTTGTCCGCCGCGAGCGCGACAAACTGCGCCGCTACATCCACCTTGGAACCGGCAACTACCACCACCGTACCGCACGTCTTTATACCGACTATGGTTTATTCACCTGCAACAAGCAGATCAGCAAGGACGTCCACCAGATATTCATGCAGTTGACCACACACAGCAGGAACCCTCCCCTGAATCATTTGTTGCAAGCACCGTTCACCCTGCAGTCCGGTCTGATCGAGCGCATTAACCGCGAAGCCGAAAATGCACGTACCAGCAAGCCGGCTCGCATCATCGGCAAAGTGAATGGGTTAGTCAGCCAGCCCATCATCCAGGCGTTGTACGAAGCATCTCGTGCCGGGGTAAAGATCGACCTGATCGTGCGCGGCGT
The DNA here is from genome assembly GCA_964196385.1 of Arenicellales bacterium. Classification (GTDB taxonomy): domain Bacteria; phylum Pseudomonadota; class Gammaproteobacteria; order Arenicellales; family JAANXG01; genus JAHEKE01. The sequence goes on along the minus strand of CAXMTM010000337.1, from coordinate 843 downwards.
CTGTTGCCTGAGACCGGGAATACCCGGTGTATCGGACAACATCCAGGTTCGTTCCATCGTGGGCAAGTTCCTGGAACACACCCGCGTCTATTATTTCGAAAACGACGATGATGAGCCCGATGTATTCTGTGCCAGCGCGGACTGGATGCCACGCAACCTGCTGCAGCGGGTAGAGCAGTGTTTCCCGATCCTGGACAAGAAATTAAAGAAACGAATCATCGATAACCTGCTGACTTACCTGGCCGACAACACCCAGGCCTGGGAACTCGACAATGAGGCAGGCTATTCCCGGGTCGTTGTAGAACCGGACACGCCCAGGATTTCGGCACAGCAGAACTTGCTGGAGATCTATGCCGGGAAATAATTCGAGCCGCCGGCAGACTCCTATCGTTTGCTCGAAAAAGCCAGATTGATCGAAGCCGCTTTCAGGTAACGCGCTTCCTGTTCCAGATCGATCAGGGTCAATGGATTATTTTCCAGCCAGCCCGCCGGAAATCTCAGGTGAAGATTATTATCCTGCGCATTGAACTCTACCTCCGGAATCCGTGCCTCGCTGCGGTCACGGTGCATCAATACGGCCAGACGAAGTAACACGCAAAGACGAATTACCGGCCCTGTATTTTCTTCGCTCAGGCCCTGGAACATATCCTTGGGGAATGATCTTCGATGCCCCCGAACCAGAGCCGCGAGTATAGCCTGGTCGCGGCGGGAAAAGCCGGACAGGTCGGCATTACCCACCACATAAGCGCCATGCTTATGGTACTGGCCGTGTGAAATGAGAAGACCAATTTCATGCAGTAACGCCGACCACCGGAGCATGTCGTCCGCACTCACCAACCCCAG
>CAXMTM010000336.1:0-6143 GCA_964196385.1 Arenicellales bacterium | reverse complement strand
AAACCCAGGTCCCCGCTACATAAACTGACTACACGGTAGGGCAGTTCCAGCCGCTGGAGAATATTTTCGGCATGGCTGGTCAATTCTTCCAATGCATCGTACGAACGATCGGGATGGACTATCTGCACCAGTTCCACTTTTTCGAACTGATGTTGCCTGATCAAGCCCCTGGTGTCCTTTCCGTAACTCCCCGCCTCTCTCCTGAAACAAGGGGTGTGGGCCACGCGTTTGATGGGCAGGCACCCGGCGTCTATGATCTGATCCCGCACCAGATTCGTTACCGGCACTTCGGCGGTCGGGATCAGATACCAGCCTTCTTCCCTGGTAACGAATTGATCCTCGGCAAATTTCGGCAGTTGACCCGTGCCAAACATACTGTCGGCATTTACCAGATAGGGAACATAAGTTTCCTCGTACCCGTGTTCACTCACATGCACATCGAGCATGAACTGAGTCAGGGCTCGATGCATTCTCGCCAACTTGCCGTGCATAACGACAAAACGTGAGCCGGTGATTTTAGCGGCAACATCGAAATCCATGGCTCCCAGGCCCTGACCGAGGTCCACGTGATCCCTGATCGGAAAGTCGAAGCCGGGTACATTGCCCCAGGTGCGTTCGAGTCTGTTTTCGTTTTCATCGCAGCCGATCGGTACCGACGGATGCGGCAGGTTCGGCGTTCCTGCAACCAGGTCCTGCAACTCGTCCTGAACGGCATTCAAATCCTGTTCCTTCGATTTCAGCGCATCACCCAGAGCATTGACTTTCGCCAGTAGCGGGGCAATGTCTTCGCCGCCGGCCTTGGCCTGTCCGATGGACCTGGAACGCTTGTTCCGTTCGTTTTGCAAAGCCTGGGTTTCAACCTGCAGATCCTTTCGACGGAGCTCCAGATCCTGATAGCGCCGGGTATCGAAATTGAACCCTCGCGAGCGCAATCGTTCCGCAACGTTGTCGAGATCCTTGCGCAATAATTGGATGTCTAACATGGTATTTTCAGGAGTTCAGGATTCATTCAGTTGCGCCTGCCAGCTGACAATGTGGCCTGATTCAACGATGGTGTTCAGATGTGCGACGATTTCTTCCACCTTGCCGGGCTCATCAAAAAACTCAATAACTACCGGCAGGTCGGTACTGAGGTCGAGCAAACCGGCAGAGTGGATCTCACCGGATTGACCAAAGCCGCTGATGCCGCGGAATACCGTTACCCCGCGCACGCTCTCTTCATCGTGGAGTCTTGATATGACCTGATGCAGCAGCCTGTCCGATTCGGTCAGATAGACACGTACCATGGTAATCGCGCCTGCCATTACCTATAACTGTCTTGCCAGCGCAAAACCCATCCAGGTCCCGGCCAGGCACATTGCCACGCTGAGTACGACATTCAACATGGCTTTGACGTAAGCACCATCATTGAACAGATTCAGCGTCTCCAGCGAAAACGTCGAAAACGTCGTGAAACTGCCCAACAGGCCGATGAGTATCGCTGATCGCCAGATTTCACTGGCGTCTGCGCGTTCCAGGAACAGAACGAAAAAGTACCCGATGAGCAGCGAACCGAAGACATTCACCACCAGGGTGCCATAAGGAAACTCCCTGCCCAGGACCCGGTAGACTCCGTTGGACAAACCAAATCGAAATAATGCACCCACCGCACCAGCGCCGGCAATGGCAAGCAATTTTATGCCCATGGAATTAACGCGGCAATCAATACCCTACTCCACCGTCTCATCGATCACATCGACCCCCTGCGGAGGTACCAAAACAAACCGGGATTCATCGATAGGCTCGTTTTCGACACCGCCGGTCAACGTCATACGGGTAGTCTGCCCCAATCCATCGACAAGCTCTATGATCCGCAATTGATCTCCTTCGAACCCAATTCGCATGTCATCGAATCCACTATCGTTGTCTTTGGGGGCTATTCCAACCCAGACCAGTGCACCCGCCCGGCCCAGATCACGTACTTCGTAGCTGGAAGCAATGTCACCGCTTCCAGCCAGTAGCGTGGCCGGAGTTCTGCCCAACGACTTCTCCTGCAAGCGTACCGTGATCTGCTCCAACTCGATGTCGTATAACCATACTTTGTTTCCGTCACTGACAATACGCTGTTCATTGGGCGGTTCGTAGTCCCACCTGAACCGGCCCGGGCGGGCAATCTGCATGGTGCCGGAACTTTCGTCTATGGGATTCAGGCCCTCATCCAGCACTACCTGGCTGAACCGCGCGGTGTAGGTCTGCACACTGTCATAAAACCGATTCAGGCTGTCCAGCGGCCCCGCAACTGCGGGCAAACCTGCACCCACCACCAGCAGCAGTGACGACAGCGTCAGGCTGCAGAGAATGTATTTTTTGCGGACGGCTCTGTTATTCATGGGCATCTCTTCTCAGTTCTCCGGCGGCGGCGGGGCCAGCACCTCGCGTTTGCCGTTGGACTGCAGTGGCCCGACCACGCCGGCCATTTCCATCGCCTCGATCATACGCGCCGCCCGATTGTATCCCACCCGCAACTGCCGTTGTACCGCCGATACCGATGCCCGCCTCGTTTCGGTCACTATGCAAAGCGCCTTGTCATACAAAGGGTCTTCTTCGGCGTCCACGGGCCCTGCATTGCGTTGATCCCCGGGAATGACTTCCACCGAGGCAGGGGGGCCTTCCAGGACTTCATTCTCGTATTCGGGCTCACCGGACTGCTTGAGTTCCGCCACCACCCTGTGTACCTCCTGATCGGAAACGAAACTACCGTGGACTCTGACCGGCCGGCTGGTGCCGGGCGGCAGATAAAGCATGTCCCCATGGCCCAGCAACTGCTCCGCACCGATCTGGTCCAGCACGGTGCGGGAGTCAACCCGGGAAGAAACCTGGAACGCGACCCGGGTCGGGATGTTGGCCTTGATCAATCCGGTGATGACGTCCACCGAAGGGCGCTGGGTGGCCAGCACCAGGTGAACACCCGATGCCCTGCCTTTTTGCGCCAGGCGCGTGATCAGTTCCTCGACTTTTTTACCCACCACCATCATCAGGTCTGCCAGTTCATCGATGACAATGACGATGTAAGGCAGTGTACTCAACGGCACCCGCTCTTCATCGTTCACCGTCAGGGGATCGTAAATCGGCTTATTCTTCTCGTTGGCGCTGTTCACCTTGCGGTTGTAACCGGCGATGTTGCGTACCCCCAGTGCGGCCATCAGCTTGTAACGGCGATCCATTTCCACGATAGACCAGCGCAGCGCATTGGCGGCATCCTGCATGTCGGTGACCACTGGCGCCAGCAGATGAGGAATACCGTCGTAAACGGACAGTTCCAGCATCTTCGGATCAACCATGATCAAACGAACATCCTGCGGCGTGGATTTGTATACCATGCTCAGGATCAGGGCGTTGATGCACACGGATTTACCGGAGCCCGTGGTACCCGCTATCAGAACATGCGGCATTTTGCAAAGGTCGACGACTACGGGACCACCGCTGATGTCCTTGCCCAATACGAGCGCCAGTGGAGTATTGGCGTCATCGTAGGCGCGGGACGATAATCCTTCGATCAGGCGCACCGTCTCGCGGCTTTCGTTCGGCACCTCCAGCCCGATCACCGACTTGCCCGGTATATTGTCTACGACACGGACACTTACCGTGGACAGTGCACGGGCGAGGTCCCTGGACAGCCCCTGGATCTGACTGGCTTTCACACCAGCTGCCGGCTCAATTTCGAAGCGGGTGATAACCGGTCCCGGGTGAACGGCAACAACCTGAACATCGACGTTGAAATCAGCCAGTTTTTTTTCCACCAGCCTGGACATGGCCTCCAGTGCCTGCCGGGAATAACCTTCATCCTCCCCCGGCTTCGCCACATCGAGCAGTGACAACGCGGGTAATGCGGTGCTTTCCGTAGCGGCGGGCTCGAAGAGGGTGGATTGCTGCTCTTTTTCCATGCGACCGCTATCGGGCACGACTCGCACCTTGGGCTCTATGCGCGGCGGCGGCTTTTCCTCCATCTGCAAGCGTTCCCGGATCGATTTTACGCTCTCACGCCTCGATTTTCTGGCTTTTACACCGACCACGCGGTCAACCGTGGCGGTAACCTTGTCCGCTACAAATTCGAAAATTCCAAAAGCCAGTTCACCAATTTCGTCCATCAGCCAGAACCATGACAGCCCGGTAAAGAACGTGGCCCCCGACAGGAACACGGTCAACTGGATTACTGTTGCCCCCGCGTAACCGAATGATCCCATCAGCCACTGACTGATCAGGGATCCGCACACGCCCCCCGCAGTGAACGGCATGCCTGCGAAAACAGTGTTGAAGTGCAGGTACTCCAGGCCGCACGCTCCTACGATTGTGCCCACAAAGCCGATGATCGTAACCAGGCTGCGGGCGCCGGAAGGGGATTCACGAAGAGCGCGTTGCCTGTAGATGCGCCAACCCAGCCAGGCCACCATTAGCGGAAACAGATAGGCAACGTAACCGAACCCCTGCAGGAGCAGATCAGACAGCCAGGCACCGAACCTCCCCCCGGCATTGGATACGCTGGATCCGACACCGGAATTTGACCACGCCGGGTCAGCCGGGTGGAAACTCAATAATGCCAACAACACATACAGCGCCAGCGCCAGGCAGGCAAAAAAAGCGGTTTCCCTGCCCAGGCGACCTAACCTGACAGCCCTCTTCTTCGCCTTCGGCTTTTTCGCTTGTCTGCGCCTGGCTTGTACCATTCTGGTATCCGGAATCAGTGCTCTTTCATATTAAATTTTGAGGGTCTGTATTCGCCCGGCGATATGTACAGCCCGACGTCGTCAACAATCCGACACCTCTGGCCGCTTTATCTTGAAATCTGAACACTTTGCCCCACTGGTAACACATGACGTAACATAAACAACCCGTGCGCCGAAAATCAGTTTATTCCTATTGGTCCTGGCTGGAAGGGGCCGAACTGTAAGTTCTCAGCAGCCCCGACACCACTACGGTCACTGTGCGCAAACTTAGCGAGATATTACCCGAAACTTTAACCTGAAGTTGAATTCTTAAGGTGTCACCTTGTAATGAGTGAAAACAAACATTGTCGTGTTCTGATCCTGGGCTCTGGCCCGGCCGGATATTCTGCCGCCGTTTACGCTGCGCGGGCCAACCTGAAACCACTATTGATCACTGGCATCGAGCAGGGCGGTCAACTGATGACCACCACTGGCGTGGACAACTGGCCCGGTGATGTCGAAGGACTGCAAGGCCCCGTGCTGATGGATCGCATGCTGCGCCACGCCGAAAGATTTGACACCGAAATTGTATTCGACCACATAAATACGGTAAACCTGCGGCAACGTCCTTTCACACTGACCGGAGACAGCGGCGTATATACCTGCGACGCCCTGATCATTGCCACCGGTGCGTCGGCCAAATATCTGGGGCTACCATCAGAAGAGGCCTTCAGGGGCCGGGGCGTTTCGGCGTGCGCAACCTGCGACGGCTTCTTTTACAAGCAGCACGACGTCGCGGTAATTGGCGGCGGCAACACCGCCGTAGAAGAAGCGATATACCTGTCCAATATTGCCGCCACAGTCACCCTGATTCACCGCCGGGACAAATTGCGGGCCGAAGCCATGCTGGTGGACAAACTCATGGAACGTAGTCAGGGTAAAGGCGGCAACGTAAAGATAATATGGAACCACGTACTGGATGAGGTACTCGGCGACGATCAGGGCGTCACGGGTATAAGTATCCACGACAAAAACTCCGCAACCGTTCAGCAACTCGACCTCAGGGGCGTGTTCATCGCAATTGGTCATACACCGAACACCGGGATTTTCACAGACCAGTTGGATATGGTAAACGGTTACATCACTGTTCACAGCGGCACCGACGGTAACGCCACGGCAACCAGCGTGCCCGGTGTTTTTGCCGCCGGAGACGTGATGGACTATGTGTACAGGCAGGCGATCACCTCGGCCGGTACGGGTTGCATGGCCGCACTGGATGCAGAACGTTACCTGGACGGTCAAGACTAAGTCAGACATAGCCGATGGGTGACAACGATTCCGATGCCTTTAAAAATGCTCTGGAAGGCGTGCGCGTTCTGGGCCAGGACAAGGTATTCCCGCACTCGGATCGACCCCGGCCGGTTCCCAAACAGACCCGGCGTGACGAGGAGGACGTGATCG
>CAXMTM010000335.1:0-2978 GCA_964196385.1 Arenicellales bacterium | reverse complement strand
GCCAGCGGTGAGAAATGCGGGCTAGATAACGCCCCTAAAGTACTCTGTCAACGGTTCCGCAAGGAGGCGATTCTTGTTTTCGTCGCAGGCATTTTTGTAGTCGCCACTGTCGATCAGGTCCCGGCAGTACTGCCCGAGATCTTCGGTCCCGGTTTCGCAGCCGTATGCGTTGTAGCCGTCCAGGTCCTGTTCCTGGTGTTCGCTCACCACGCAATAGCCGTTTTGTACCGCATACATAATGCGGTACGGATTGACGGTCGGTGAATGTTCGCCTGGTCGCAGGCTGAGCACCAGTTTTGATCTCGAAATGAAGTGATTACGGAGAAATGTGGGCAGCCCCGGGTAGGCGCTGGCTTTCACTGATAATCCGCCCTCTACCAGAGTATTCAATAAATGACGGCGGGTCGTTGTGATCTGTCCGTAAAAATAGCAATCGAAGCTCTTACGCTCATCCGGCAACGGATCAATCTCTGTGAGTTCGGGTACATAACCCCAGCGAATGTACCTGGCATTGAAGTCCATTCGGCCCAGTGACAGGATTACGTGCTTAAAGGGTGACATGACCAGTTTGGCCGCGGACAGTGCGGGCAGGTAATCATTTTCGACGTCGAGGCCTGTTGCAGGTGGATCATTCGGCTTCCCATAATGTACGGCCTCGGTTTCGTAGATCATGTAATCGATATTTTTTTCTCTGAGTTGCTCCCGGGTAGTGCGCTGCGCCCGGCCGAATCCGATGATCAGATTCAAGCGGCCCGTGTGCAGAAAGTTGGGACTGATGATCGTATCGTATTGCAGTGCATTCAAGGAAGAATAGATGCCGAGTATGACGTCCCGATCCAGTTCAAGGTAGGGGTCGCCACCCAGGTGAACTATCGCTACTTTCGTTCCGCTCAATAAAGTGGGTGTAGTTGCGGGTACACCGAATCGCCGCTTGCCGGCCCGCGCTGGTGGTACTACCGATGCAGTTGCGGATGGCTTGGGGAAATCATTGAATAAATCAACCACCCGGCGTGATTTTATCAGGTAAACCAGGATCATGATGTCGAGATAAGCGAACGCGACCACAACCTCGTCGATCTGGCGACGCCCGATGGCCACGTACACCACCATCAATACGAGTTCGAGAGAGGCGGAGGCAATCAGCAGGGTTCTGCCGTTTTCCCAGATCCATCGCCATGGTTGACCGGCATCCGGTACACGACGAACCAGGGCGACGATCAGTAAGGCCAGCGCGGGCAGGCCCGCCAGCACCAGGCCTAGATCCGTATGGGTGACATCGTTGTTCTCCAGAAAGTCGAAGTGTCCGTCGCGATTTAATCGGGGCAGTCGCGGTACCACGAACAGAAAGATGTACTTGCTCAGGTACACCATCGCTGCACCGAGGTAAAAGGGTAATCTGAGGACGACGTGCCGATTGTAGTCGTAAGGGGTGTATCGGCCGGACATTACGACGCACCGGCGAGAAGTTCGTGCAACTCGCTCGCCACCTCGTCAAACATGCTCTCCCAGTTGCCCGGTGCGGCCTGTCGGAACAGCCGCATCGACGGATACCACGGTGAATCCGGCCGGTTCAACATCCAGCGCCAGTCCGGGGCGAAGGGCAACAGTGTCCATACCGGCTTGCCAAGCGCACCCGCCAGATGAACCGTGGAGTTATCGATCGATATGACCAGGTCCATGGCGGCGATCTGGGCTGCGAAGGCCCCCAGGTCCGTGATGGGGTCCACCTCGGCGTCCTGATAGATTTCGACGCCGGTCGTTTCGTGTATATTTTTCAGTGCCGGGGTGCAATCGCCGTATTGCAGGCAGACAAATCGCACCCCCTTTTGTGCAAACACCTTGTGCCACAGGGCTGGTTCCGCATTTCTTTGCCAGCTGGATGCGGGGTTGGCGGTACGCCAGGACACGCCCACCACCGCCTTGACCGCGTTATCGGTATAACGCTCACGGAACTTTCGGGTCCGGGCCTCGTCCGCCTTGAAGTAGGATGTTTTGGCCCGCTTGAAGCTCTCTTCATTCGGTCTTAGCCAGCGGCCCAGGCTGCCTATTGCGGATTGAAAATCAATATCATCGGATTGCGTCTGGAGTTGGGGCGGTGTCGAGGTCCCGATGAATCCGGCGGAAGGAAAAGATCGTGACAGCAGCGGTATGATGCGATGATCGCATTCGATCAGACAGTGAGCCGCTTGCTCGATCATCTCGGCGTACATACTGGCGAACATGAACTCGTCACCAATGCCCTGTTCGGACCATATCAGGATATTGCGTCCCTCGAGCGGTTCCCCGGCCCAGCGCGGTTGAGGAAAATCCGCGCACCGGGGCGTCGTCGGCAGGGGTGTCGACACGCGCATCTGTTCCCCCTCCGGGGTTACCTTGATGCGATCGGTGCGTACGGCGTTGAGCCTCGAGTCATATTCTTGCCAACCGGCTTCATAGTCGCCTTTCTTGAGCAGCACCATGGCAAGATCCTTGCGGTCGTCGAGGTTGTCCGGGTCATCGGCCAGCAGGGTGTAGTACGAATCGATGGCCTCCTGCAATTTTCCTGAATCGGCCAGCGCTGAAGCGCGGTCCGCCTTCAAGCGGCTGTTTTCGGGCTCCGCTTCGATAGCGCGATTATGGCTGGCCATGGCTTGATCGAATTCTCCCGTACGGGCCTGTGCGGTGGCCAGCCGGTTCCATGTAACCGCAAGGTCAGGCTGCAGCTTCAGCGCCTGCCTCAAGGGTGCTTTTGCCGCTTCGGGTTTGCCCAGGTCGATCAGTACCACGCCCAGGTTGTGAAGCGCCTGGGCATAGTCGGGGCGCAGCCGGATCGCGGTCTCGTACTGAATCTGAGCTCTTTCGTGCTCAGTATTGGCGCGGTACGCGTTGCCCAGATTATTGTGTGCCAACGGGTAGTCCGGATCAAAACGCACGGCCTGTTGGCAACAATCGATGGCGCCCTGCACATCGTCCAGTTCGAGCAGCACGTAACCCAGGTT
>CAXMTM010000334.1:0-3157 GCA_964196385.1 Arenicellales bacterium | reverse complement strand
GTGGTCGCTAGACACGTATAACGCACCCGTACGATGGCTTCGGGCGTCGAATTGGGCGCCATCCACAGGGATCCTTCGAAATATACGTTTTTGATGAACTCAATTCCTGACTCGCACTCTTCCAGGGTTCCATAGGACCCCAAATGCCGCTTGATTGGAGCACCGTGATCCACGGTGGTTTGAGTAAAGATCAGCGCAATCAACAAATACTTCATTATTCGGGCAACGCAAAAAATATAACACTAATTTACCATGCCTGAAATTTTATCCCGGCCTGTCTGTTTCTCCGGGCAATACGCATGGTTTTTCTGCTGCCGCACCGATTTAGACTCGCCGGCAGCTTCCCTGTTGCCGACGGCCTGGCTCCTTTGATAAATGCGTTAGCCTTTTCCCAGATAGGGAATTGTTCCGGCGATGTCGGTATCGTCAATGACGCGGAACCAGCTCTTACTGCCGTCAATGCGCGCCTGTCTGTAAGGCGCGTACTCCGGGTCGTTCGCAAAGTCCTGTGCCGCCTGCAAAGACGGGAACTCCAGCAGCGCGATGAGCGTCGATCCCGAATCCTCGCCCTCCAGCGTAGTGATGCTGCCACTGCGGGAAAGATACTTTCCACCGTGCTTGTGAACGATATCGTGGACATTGGCTGCGTAATCCGGAATCCATGAATCATCAGTCACGGTCACGTCTGCGATCAAATATACGGTCATGTCTTCCTCCTTCAGGTTATTTTCGTGGTTGCAAATATCCTGCTCAGACAGGGATTTTCGCAGCCGCTACTATACACCCTACTCCGGAGGGTTAGCCATCCGGGCTGATTGAGAAGCGTCCAAAGATGGTGTGAAGATGTGATGCCAAGATGTGAAGTTATTTTGGCGCGGGCCCTTATTTCAGATGGACCACGAGTACATCGCAGGATGCATCGTGAAGCACACCTCTGGCGGTTGACCCTACAATGCGGGCCATCCCCCGGTCCCCGTGGGAGCTCATAACAATCAGGTCCGCGCCGATATCGCGTGCGGTAGAGATAATGATCCGTTTCGGTGAACCCACGCCAACCTTTTGCTCCCGTGCCTCGAGATTGACCTTTTTTACCCACGCGGATAAGTAGGTTTGCGCGCGATCAACCAGTGCGGACTCTGTGGCGAATTCCTCAGGCAGTTCGTTGGCGACCCATCGGGGGGGCATGTAGTCAACGACATTCAGAATAGTCAGTTTCGCGCCGGTAAGTTCTGCAAGCGCGCTGGCTCGTTCGGCCGCCGGTTCGCTCGCTTCGGTAAGGTCTGTCGGTAGAAGCAGGTGTTTGTAGTTGCCCATTTTTGTTCTCCAATTCGATCAGGGTGTCTCTGTCCACCCGTCAGTTTGATAAATTATAGCAACTGAAGTCCGTAGGGTATTTGACAGAGGTCAATACTGTCAGGGTAACCCTGATTACGATGATTGTACAAATTGTGCAAATCAAAATCGGTGCGGGGGCGCATCTCCTGCCGTAGGATCGACGGCTATGCCCCTCATTGCAGCCCGGTGTTCATCTGCACCTGTCTTGCGCCCCTGGTAGATAAGCCATGGCCGGGGTCCAGGTGCGAAATGCGGGTTAGGTTCTTTCGCTTAGTGTATGCCGATAGCGGTGTAACTCAGTGTGTCGATGGGAAGATAAGCCAGTATCGTGGTGATGCTGATAATGGATACGGTGGTGGATAACAAGATCGCAGTGGAAGCGCGGACGATATAGGTATCGTACTGTTGCGCCAGCACATAAACCGTGGCCGCCACCGGCATGGCGGACGCCAGCACCGCTGAATAGCCCCAAAGCTCGTTTACTTCGAACACTTCGAACATGGTGTACCAGACCAGCAGCGGATGCACGACAAGTTTCACCACGGTGATGGTGCTGACTTCCGCAAATGCACCGCGCACGGGTTGCCCGTATAGACTGGCGCCCAGGGCGAACAACGCGCACGGGGCCGCCGCTGTGCCGAGCAGTTTGGTAAACCCCTGTACCACGGCGGGCAGTTCCAACCCCGAGAAGGACACCGCGGTGCCGGCAATAATCGCCACGATCAGCGGATTCCTGGCCAGGGCACGCAGGGTCTTGTTGATGATTACCAGCGCTTGTCTTCTTTCCCCCTGCCCGTTAGCAGCCTCGATAAAAAACATGGCAATGGGAATCATCAATGCCAGATCGATGGTCAGACACACGACCACCGGTATCCCGGCATTGGCACCGAAGACCACCACGATCAGGGGAATTCCCACGTAGCCGATATTTCCATATACCCCGCCAAGAGCATGTATTGCGCCGTTCGCTGCCCCCAGTTTGAATACCGATTTGGCGATAGCAAAAGTCAGTAGAAACAGTACGATGGAAACCAGGGCATAAGCCGCAGGGAATTTCCACTCGAAGCCCTGATCGAATTTTGCCCCCGACATCACGGAAAATAACAGCACCGGCAGGGCAAAGTAGAACACAAACCCATTCAGGCCGGCACGGCTGCCTCGATCCAGGATCCTGTACTTCCCGGCGATATAACCGCAGCCGATCACGGCAAAAAACGGAATGGTGATTGTGAGAATTGTCAGCATCAGAAGTATTGAGAGAATAACCGGAAGTAGGCGAACAAGGCGTAGGTCACAATAAGTGTGGTGCCAATCCGCCCCGTGGCCAGAGTGCCCTGTATGAGCAGATAGAGGACGATCACCAGGCAACTCATCGGCACATGCCAGTTAATGTCCGGAGCATGGGGCCCAAAACTGCCGGCCAGTACAAGAAGGATGGTCAGAACCTGGGTGATTGCCAGTCCTCGGAAATCACTATGGTGCCCGATCGCGGCGTCATTCCATGAGGTCATGGGCAACAGACGATTCATCACCAGGGATACCACCAGCAACAAAACGAAGGGTGCTAACACGAACACGATGTAACTGGTCTCGAGTGCGTTCCACCTGTGCATTATATCTTCCCATTCATCGTCCGGGTCCGGATTGAACAAGGACCCCATTTCCTCCGCTCTCAAACTGGTTAGCAGCCGTTTGGATCGCTTTGATATCTGCTGTTGAAGGGTGTATCTGTCCGCGAAATTCGCCATGCTGCCGATGATTCCCCGTTCCTCGTCATAGCGCTGGAATCCGAGAAAGTGCTGTCTGAACAGCGTATTTGTGT
>CAXMTM010000333.1:0-5837 GCA_964196385.1 Arenicellales bacterium | reverse complement strand
TCGAGCATGGTGTAGGAATCCTTGCCGCCACTCAAGCACACCATCACCACATCCGATTCCTCTATCATTCTGAAGTCGTCTATTGCCTTTCCGGCCAGACGCTGCAGGCGACGTTCCAACCTCTTGAAATTTGTAGTCTTTTTCATAATCAAGAAACCCAGGTGTTGATTTCAGCCAGATATCGGCGGACCGGCGCGCGGCCCGGGCATGCATATAACCATGTTACTGAGGATATCATTCCTGCTAGAATTATCGGTTTTTACCAGAACACAGCCCAAAGGGAGTCAGTATCGATGTCGCGCAACCATCTATTCACTTCGGAATCCGTGTCCGAGGGGCATCCGGACAAAGTCGCAGACCAATTATCAGACGCCGTTCTCGACACTTTGCTGGCGGGAGACCCGAAATCCCGGGTCGCATGCGAGACCTTGATTACCACCGGGATGGTTGTTTTATCCGGGGAAGTTACATCCAAAACGAACGCGGACTATACCGAAGTTGTACGCAAAACCATAAAAGAAATTGGCTATAACTCCTCCGACATGGGTTTTGACTCTGAATACTGCGCGGTTATTGTTGCACTGGACAAGCAATCCCCCGACATCGCCCAGGGTGTGAACGAAGGCGAGGGGCTGGACCTCGACCAGGGCGCGGGAGATCAGGGTCTCATGTTCGGTTACGCCTGCAATGAAACCGACAGCCTAATGCCGTTCCCGATCGATTATGCGCACCGTCTCGTAAAACAGCAATCCATTGTCAGAAAGTCAGGGAAATTGTGGTGGTTAAGACCCGATGCAAAATCCCAGGTCAGCGTGCGTTACGAAGCCGGACAGCCGGTGGCGGTCGATACCGTTGTTCTGTCCACCCAGCATTCCCCGGATGTTGAACACAAGGAATTGTGCGAAGCAGTCATTGAAGAGATTATCAAGCCCATACTGCCACCGGCGATGGTGAGCAGTGAAACGAAATACCTGGTGAACCCTACCGGCCGTTTTGTGGTGGGAGGTCCCGTTGGCGACTGCGGCCTCACCGGGCGCAAGATCATCGTGGACACCTACGGCGGCGCAGCCCATCACGGCGGCGGCGCTTTTTCCGGCAAGGATCCGTCCAAGGTCGACCGCTCGGCGGCGTACGCACTGAGGCACGTGGCCAAGAACGTGGTCGCCGCCGGACTGGCCGACCGTTGCGAAATACAGGTCGCCTACGCCATAGGGCTGGCCAAGCCGGTGTCCCTGATGGTGAATACCTTCGGCACCGCGGTAGTCCCGGAAGACCGGATCGAAGCCTTGATCCGTGCACACTTCGACCTGCGCCCCAAGGCCATAATCCAGAACCTCGACCTGTTGCGGCCGATCTACAGAAACAGCGCCGCCTACGGCCATTTTGGACGCTCGGAAGCCGAGTTTACCTGGGAGCATACCGACAAGGCCGAGGCCCTGAGCGATGCGGCAGGGATCAAGGTCGCCTGAACAAGCGAACTCTTCCCCGCGCCTCAGGGGGCGGCGAGACGATCGCGCTGAGATTTGGATTCACAAGGCACTACTTCAGTCGTAATGTGTATTTCCTACTGAAGAAAAAGTCTTGTGGATTCAAAGATTATCGTAGATAAAGATCTGGGCAGGGCCCGTCAGTACCGTGAGAAATACGGGCTAGTCATTACATTATCGCTGGCCCTGGCCGCATGCACGACCACCGTGCCCGGCAACCCGGAAGTCGACAGCCCCGTTAGCATTCCGCAAGCGTGGAACTCAGGCGATGACAGTGCCGTCATGCCCTGGTCCAGCGATATTCACGATCCGCAACTGTACGTATTGATCACAACGGCCCTGGGGCGTAATTTCGACCTGCAAGCTGTCATTGCGCGCGTCGATGCCGCGCGGGCCCGTTCACGCATTGCCGGGGCCAACCAGTTGCCGCAACTGGATGTAACCTATAGAGGTGCTCGCACCAAGCGCAGCGTCAGTGGCGGCGTGAGCTTCGTGGCCAATCCCGTCACCAGCCAGAATCTGAGCCTTGAACTGGCCTGGGAACTGGATGTCTGGGGGCGACTGCGCGCATCGACCCGGGCCGCCATCGCCAACTACGAGGCCGCGGAACAAGATCTGGCCTCGGCGAGATTACTGTTATCCGCGAATATTGCCAGGTCCTGGTTCAACGCAGTAGAAGCAGATCAGCAAATGCTGCTGGCCGAAATCACCCAGCAAAGTTTTCGCAGCAGCCTGAACATCATAGAGCAACGTTTTCAGCACGGCATCGGCACTGCTCTGGACGTCCGGCTGGCAAGGGGAAACGTTGCCACCGCTGATGCCAACCTGTACCTGACCCGGCGTGAACGGGATGCCGCTGTGCGTACCCTCAAGGTGCTGACAGGCAGTTACCCCGACACCGATATGGAGCTTGCCGACAATCTGCCCAGGTTTACCAGCAGGGTCCCCGCCGGACTGCCCTCGGCACTGCTCTTGCGCAGACCGGATCTTCACGCCGGGAGATGGCGGGTGCTGGCGGCCAGCGAACTGGTAAAGTCATCGCAAAAACAACTGCTGCCGCGTTTCGTACTGACCGGAAGCACCGGCACAGCCAGCAGCAGCCTGCGCAATCTACTGGATTTCGATGGACTGATATGGAACCTGGTGGGCGGCATTACCCAACCCATCTTCCAGGGTGGACGAATCCGGGCTGACATTGACTTGTCGCAGGCCAGTGAACGGGAACTCCTCGCACTGTACGCGCAAACCGTGCTGGACGCTTTCAATGAAGTGGAGACCTCTCTGGCGGCGGAACAATTTCTGAGCGCCCAGGAACGCGCGCTGGATACGTCTGTCAAAGAACAAAAGGCGGCACTACTGCTGGCGCAGCAACAGTATGAAAATGGCCTGGTTGGGATCATTACACTTCTGGAAACCCAACGCCGGGCATTCAATGCCGAAAGCGCTTGGTTGTCTACGCTGAACCAGAAACTGCAGAACCGCATCAACCTGCATTTGGCCCTGGGCGGCGACTTCTATAGCATCTAGGAGCCTGTCCGAGAACAGAGAGCCTACTGCGGGCAAGCCCATTTTCCCGCTCATTCTCGTTAAATATGAATAACTATTCGCCTCAAATGATCGAAAAACTGGACTCAAAATGACTTTCCCTCGCTACGGCTTCTGCTCTCGGACAGGTTCCTAGGAACCCGGACGAGAACGACCAAATGAAAAAATTTATCAGATTAATCCTGCCCGCTGCCGTACTGGCCGTGAGCCTGGCGGTAGGGGTGACGCTGATACGCACCGCTCCCAAAGCGGAGCGCCGCCAACCCACCCCGGTGCTGCCCACGGTGGAAATAATGACCGTTCAGCAGTCAAACTACCCGGTCATCATCAGGAGCCAGGGCACCGTGGTGCCGCGCACCGAAAGCACCCTGATCCCGGAAGTCAACGGCAAGATCGTACGGGCATCGGAAAATTTTCAAGCCGGTGGGTTCTTCGAAGCGGGAGAGACTCTGCTGGAGATCGATCCACGGGATTACAACAACGCAGTAGTGGTGGCCAAGGCCGAGCTGGCACAGGTAAATGCGGCCCTGGACGAAGAGCGGGCGCGAGCCGCCCAGGCCCTGCGGGACTGGCAGGTACTGAAGCTGTCCGAACAGCCCAACGATCTGGCGCTGCGAAAACCCCAGCTCAAGAGCGCCGAGGCAGCGGTCGCCGCGGCCAGGGCCCGCCTCGAACAAGCCAACATCAATCTGCAAAGGACTAGAATTCAAGCCCCCTACGCCGGACTGGTATTGGACAAACAGGTCGACTTGGGGCAATACGTGTCTCCGGGCAATGTGCTGGCTAAAATCTATGCGGTTGATCTGGTGGAGATCCGGTTGCCCCTGAGCAACAACCAGTTGGCGCTGCTGAATTTGCCCGAAACCTATCGTGGGAATACCCAACCGACCAGTAAAAAGCGATATCCTGTCGTGTACCTGAGCGCGCAAGCAGGCAACCAGACGCATCGCTGGAAGGGCCGCGTGGTCCGCACTGCAGGGGCCATCGACACACAGAGCCAGCAGATCTTTGTTATCGCACAAGTCAATGACCCCTACGCCCGCCATCACGGCCTGCCGCTGAAGGTTGGGCAGTTCGTAGAAGCACAAATTGCCGGGCGCGTATTGATCGGTGTTTATGTCCTGCCCAGAAGCGTGATCCGCAGGAATAATGAGGTCCTCATCGTGGGTCGCGACGATATCATCGAACGCAGGCAGATCGAAGTAGTGTGGAGTGACAATGACCAGGCCGTCGTAAATTCCGGGCTCCTGGCCGGAGAAAGGATCTCCCTGACTTCATTACCCTATGCAATTTCCGGTACCCGGGTGCGGGTTGCCGATGACCATTCCCAGACACCCGCGGGTTAACCATGAAAGGCATGATTGAATGGTTCGCCCGCAACGGGGTTGCCGCCAACCTGCTCATGATTGTGATCTTCTTTATGGGAATCTGGGCGCTGACGTCGCGGGTCCCGCTGGAGGTGTTCCCGGAGTTTGAGTCTAAAGTTGTCAACATCACCATGTCGTACCGCGGCGCCACCCCGAGTGAGGTGGAGGAAAGCATCGTGATCCGCATCGAAGAGGCCATCGAGGACCTGCAGGGCGTGGAAAAGATCATTTCGATTGCCAACGAAGGCGTAGCCAATGTCAGGGTAGAGCTGGATTCAGGTACGAACCCACGCGCCGCCCTCGACGACATCAAAAACAGAGTAGACGCCATAAACACCTTCCCCGACAATACGGAAAGACCTGTTTACAGCACCCAACAAGTCAAAAGAGAGGTGATCAGCGTTGTCGTGTCGGCAGACCTGCCGGAACGGGAACTACGTGAACTCGGCGAGCGGGTCAGGGAAGACCTGATCGCGCTACCGCTGATCACGCAAGTTGAATTGACCGCGGTACGTCCCTATGAAATCTCCATAGAGGTGTCCGAGCAAACCCTGGACCGCTATCAACTCACTTTCGATGCGGTGGCAAGTGCAATCAAACGCTCTTCTGTCGACCTGCCCGCCGGCTCAATCAAAACGGGCAGCGGTGAGATCCTGCTGCGCACCAAGGGACAGGCCTACACCAAGTCGGAGTTCGACGACATTGTCGTCGTGCGTAAGACGGACGGCACCCGCATCACCGTCGGCGACATCGCCACCGTGCACGACAGCTTCGAAGAAGAACCCCTGTATGCTTTATTGAATGGACAACCCGCGGTCCTGCTCGAGGTATACCGGATCGGGGATCAAAGTGCCATTGGTGTGGGCAACGCGGTAAAACAGTACGTCGAAGACAACCAGTGGTCCATGCCTGAAGGCGTACGACTTGATTTTTGGCGTGATCGATCCCGTATCGTCAAACTTCGTCTGAACACATTGCTTAGAAGCGCTCTGCAGGGTGGGTTGTTGATATTCATCTTGCTGGCACTGTTTCTCAGATTTTCTGTGGCTTTGTGGGTCTGCGTCGGGATCCCGATCAGTTTCATGGGTGCAATAGCACTGCTGCCCGAGCTTGGTGTGACCATAAACCTGATCAGCCTGTTCGCATTCATTCTGGTCCTCGGCATCGTCGTCGACGACGCGATCGTTACCGGCGAGAATATCTATACCCACCTGAAACGGGACAATGACCCCACTGAAGCCGCGATCCGGGGCACCCACGAGATCGCCATTCCCGTCACATTTGGCGTGCTGACGACAGTGGTGGCGTTCATACCGCTGCTCATGATAGGCGGGCACCGGGGCCCTATATTCGCCCAGATTCCGATGATCGTCATTCCGGTGCTCCTGTTTTCCCTGGTGGAGTCAAAACTCATCCTGCCCGCCCACATGAAGCACAT